>SKGE01000059.1 GCA_007117625.1 Candidatus Izemoplasma sp.
AATGAAGCCCTTGTCGCACTGGCGAAAACACAAAAAGCATCACTCAATCAAGACATTATTACCATGGAAGACTTAGGGAGTGGTGCACTGATTGACTTTAGTCAGTATGGCGGTATTAAAGAAAATACTGTAACCGCATCACTTGAAAGTGGTATCGATCTTGTAACCTTTAGCGGTGATAAACTTTTAGGTGGGCCGCAAGCGGGCATTATTGTTGGGAAAAAGAGACTGATCGACAAAATTAAAAAACACCCGCTCTGTAGAGCGCTTCGTGTTTGTAAACTTACCATTGCAGCATTAGAAGGGACGCTTAGAGATTACTATGATGAAGCATATGCAACACAGTCGATTCCAACCCTTAAAATGATGCTTGAAGATCAAACTGCACTCCATCAAAAAGCAACCGATTTAGTCAATACAATCAATACTACATTCAATCATCCTCTAAGTTATGTAACAGAAGTGGATTCTACCATTGGTGGTGGTGCATTACCGATGAGCAAACTTAAGAGTTATGGGGTTGTTTTAGATGTTAAGGAGATGTCTGCCAATACAATTTTTAATCATATGAAAGCTCACCAAACACCCATCATCGGTATCATCCGTGATGAACACTATCTTATCGATGTGCGGACCCTTCAAGAAAATGACACCAAGCATATCCTTGAAGCACTCAAAAAGTTTGTGAATCTATCATGAGAAATATTATTATTGGAACGGCAGGCCATATTGATCACGGAAAAACATCGATGGTCAAAGCCTTAACCGGTGTTGACACCGACACATTAAAAGAAGAACAAGCAAGAGGGATAACCGTTAATCTGGGGTTCACATACATAACACTCGATGAAGATTTAAAAATTGGGTTAATCGATGTTCCCGGACATGAAAAACTTATCAAAAACATGCTTGCCGGTGTTTATGGCATGGATTTGATTTTATTAACGATTGCTGTAAATGATGGCATCATGCCACAAACCTTAGAACATATGGAAATTATTAAGTTTCTTAACGTTAAAAACATCATCGTTGTGTTAACAAAAACCGATCTTGCGACCGATGAGCAAATCGAAGCTGTAAAGCATGACGTAAAAAAGACATTTGACTTAAACACATTTGTCAAGTTTAGTATATATCAAGAAGATACTGTAGAAGATTTAAAGCAAGCGATTGCAGATAATATTCAAGCCTCTGATGAAACCATTGAAGAAAACTTTAGAATGCCGATCGATCGCGTTTTCAATGTTAAGGGACAAGGCGTTGTGGTTACGGGATCTTCACTATCTGGAAGTGTAAAAATCGGGGATAGATTAGAAGTCTTACCTGATAAAACGCCTGTTCGTGTAAAAGGTATCCAAGCCTTTAATCAACCGAGGACAGAAGCTTATAAACATATGCGGGTGGCATTAAACCTAGCCGGGGTTAAAAAACAAGATTTAAACAGAGGCTCTGTATTAGCAACCAAAGATACCCTTCTAAAGAGTAACATTATCGACGTTAAAATCACCGTATCAAACCATTTAGATGACCCGATTCAACATTTAGAACGCGTCAAGCTTTATTATTTAGCGAGTGAGTTCAGTTGTCGGATTAAATGTTTAAATCGCAAGCGATTAAGCGAAGGTGAAACAGTTTACGGACAGCTTTTATTTGATACGCCAATCTATGCAAGTAAAAAAGATTTAGGTATATTAAGGCGCATCAATCCTAATAAAACCGTTGCTGGAATAGAAATCATTAATGTCTCAGGAGCCTATGTAAACCGAAAAGATGAATCTTATGAAGCGTTATTAAACCTTCATGAGGTTGAAGATAAACCAAAGCTCATTGAAACCTTTATCGAAAACCATCCTTTTGTAAAAGCAAATGAACTCAAACAAAAACTAGATCTTGACACCCAAGATGCTCATGCTTTTTTTAATGCCGAAGGAGTATTATTAGACGAACAGTCATGTCTCACAAAAAAGCTGTTAAAAGCGTATCAAACTAAGCTTGTAGATATAGTTAGTACCTACCATCAAAACCATCCGCATGACATAGGCATGAATAAGCGTACGGCTTTACAATCGTTAGATATCGACATTTCTATAAGAACTTTTAATGCTTTTTTAAATCATATAAAAACGATTAAAACGATTGAAGATAAAATTGCCTTAACATCTTTTAAATTGCGATATAACCAAGAAGAAGAAAAAATTATCAAACGTATTATCGAAAGTTTAGAATCTTCTGGATTTTCACCTAAAAAACCACGCGAGATCATTACCATGCTTCACTCAAAAAAAGCTGAAACACTGTTTTATGCTTTAGTTAAAGAGGGTAGGATTATCAAAATAACGTCTGATATCATGATTACTGAAAATACCTACCAAGCGCTAATCGCTCATTTAGAAACGTTCTTTAGTAAGCATAATGTATTAGAAATCAAGGATGCGAGAGACTTACTAAATACCTCTAGAAAGTATGTTGTTGCGTATTTAGAGTATTTGGATAAAGTTGGCTTTACAAGACGAACTGAAAGCGGAAGGGTTAAAAAATAATGATTACTGTTGTAAGCAATAATCCTTTAGTCAAAAAACATCGAAGTGATATCGAATACTTAAACAATAAAGACTATTTAGATGTTTTAATTCGTACAAGAGATCTCATTCATCAAAATTACCATCTTGTGACACATCCTTTATCAAGTAACTTTTTAGCGGATCAAACCTGCTATAAAACAGTAGTTTTAAAACAGGAAAGTTCATTTGATTTAAAGTCACTCGAAATTATTGAACGTGCGATTATTATGGTGAAAAATAGTTTATTAACAAGAGATCAACGCATTTTTGAGGAAGCGATTTTACGCGACTTACAATTTGTTGATTATGAAATTATAAAAAACACATTATAAAACAAGAGGTGACTTATGACAAAAGCATGCGATGTATTAATTATCGGCGCAGGACCTGCAGGTCTGACCGCAGCCATTTATGCTGCACGTGCAAAATTGAACACAGTGGTGTTAGATAAGACAGGTCCTGGTGGACAAATAGCGTTAACGGGTGAAGTTGCTAACTACCCAGGCTCACCAGATGATACAGGACCGAAACTCATTGAGAAAATGGTTCAGCAAGTGCATCAGTTTGGCGCAAGTATTGAACTCGAAACTGTTGTGTCGGTAGATTTTAATGAACCGATTAAAAAAGTGGTTTGTAAAGAAGTAACTTATCATGCTAAAGCAGTGATTGTTGCAACGGGCGCAAACCCAAGAAAAATCAATTGTCCCGGTGAAGATGCATTGATTGGTAGAGGTGTTTCTTATTGCGCGACTTGCGACGCTGAGTTTTTTACCGATTTAGAAGTTTTTGTCGTCGGTGGTGGTGATTCTGCATTAGAAGAAGGGATGTTCTTAACGAAGTTTGCTAAAAAAGTAACAGTCGTACAGTTGCTCGATCACTTAACCGCCGCAAAATCGATTCAAGAGAAAGCCTTAAAAAATGACAAAATGCACTATATGTTAAGTACGGTGGTAGATGAAATTAAAGGTGATGGGATTGTCGAGTCGATTGTCTTAAAAGACATGAAAACCAATGAAAGAACAGAGTATTTTGCTGATCCAGACGATGGTACATTTGGTATATTTCCATTCATTGGATATATTCCAAGCTCTTCGCTTTTTGAGGGAATATTAGACATGGAAGATGGGTACATCAAAACCGATGCCCAAATGCGCACGAATATTGAAGGTGTTTATACCGTTGGTGATGTACGCGTAAAAACATTGCGTCAAGTTGTTACTGCAACGGGCGATGGTGCGATTGCAGCGGTAGAAGCAGAAAAATATATTGAAAACAAGTTTTAAGTAGATAAATTGAAATCTTAATAAAGGAGGATGCATATGATTGTTTTAGACAAAGAGAATTTTGAATCAGAAGTGTTACAAACCGAAGGACTCGTTTTAGTTGATTATTGGAACGAAGGGTGCGAACCATGCAAAGCTTTACTCCCATTAGTTGAAGCTTTAGAAAGTGAATACAGTACCGTAAAGTTTTGTAAGTTGAATACCTCACAAGCTCGTCGCGTTGCAATCTCACAACGTGTTATGGGCTTACCGAACATTTCACTTTACAAAGACGGTAAAAAGATTGACGAAGTTACCAAAGAAACCGCTTCAAAAGAAAATGTCGAAGCGATGATTCAAAAGCATTTATAAGGTTTAGAATCAAGCGACTAAAGTTTATAGCAGAAGGCTAAAGGAGCGTAAATATGAAGTTAGAAATTGGAAATATTATCATCAAAGATGTCAAGTTTGGAATTGAGACAAAAGTAGATAATCAAATGCTTTTTATTAATCGTGATGAGATTGAAGCGCTTGTTTTAAAAGATGATCGCATTAAAGGTGTATCGATTGAGCTTGCGCGCCCTGGAGATAGCACTCGAATCACCCCAGTTAAAGATGTTATTGAGCCACGTGTAAAAGTCAGTGGAAACGGTGCCATATTTCCAGGCGTTATCAGTAAAGTTGATACTGTAGGGAGCGGCCGTACACATGTTTTAAAAGGTGCTGCGATTGTCACTTGTGGGAAGATTGTAGGCTTCCAAGAAGGTATTATTGATATGTCAGGTCCAGGCGCTGATTATACACCTTTTTCAAACCTTCAAAATGTCTGTTTAGTGATAGAACCTATTGAGGGTTTAAAGCAGTATGAGTATGAACATGCAGCTCGCATGGCAGGATTAAAAGTTGCCGACTATGTCGGTCAAGTCGCAAAAGATCTTGAACCAGACGAAGTTGAAGTTTTTGAAACAAAAGCTATACAAGAACAAGTCAAAGCTTACCCTGAACTACCTAAAGTAGGGTACATCTATATGCTTCAAACCCAAGGATTACTTCATGATACGTATGTCTATGGGGTTGATGCAAAACAGATTATACCGACAATTATGTACCCAACTGAAATTATGGACGGGGCTATTATTAGCGGAAACTGTGTATCTGCGTGTGATAAAAACACCACTTACCACCATCAAAACAATCCAATTATTAAGTATCTTTATGCACGCCACGGTAAAGACTTTAACTTTACAGGTGTGATTATTACCAATGAAAATGTTTATTTAGCAGATAAAGAACGCTCATCAAACATGACCGCAAAGCTTTCAGAATACTTCGGTTTTGATGGTGTAATCATATCTCAAGAAGGGTTTGGAAACCCAGATACAGACTTAATCATGAACTGTAAGAAAATTGAAGCAGCCAATATTAAAACGGTTATTGTTACAGATGAGTACGCTGGTCGAGATGGATTAAGTCAATCCTTAGCGGATGCAGATGTTAAAGCAGATGCAGTAGTAACTGGCGGTAATGCCAATGAAGTGATCGTTTTACCCCCAATGGCTAAAATTATTGGTACCGATGCTTACATTAACAAAGTCGCTGGTGGCTTCGATGGTTCTTTAAGAAGTGATGGTTCGATTGAAGTAGAGATTCAAGCTATAACAGGATCAACAAATGAGTTAGGATTTAACAAACTAACTACTAAAAGTATATAAGGAGGAATACTATGAGTGTCTTTGAAAACAAGAAGTACATTCTAATTGGTGACCGTGATGGTGTACCAGGAGAATCATTAAAAGCAGTCGTTGAAACGATTGCAGGCAGTGAAGTTATTTTCGCAGCTACGGAGTGCTTTGTCTGAACGGCTGCAGGTGCTATGGATTTAGAAAATCAAAAGCGAATTAAAGATTTAACTGAGAAACATGGTGCTGAAAACATTATTGTTGTTTTCGGTGCTGCTGAGGGAGAATTATCAGGTTTAGCTGCAGAAACGGTTACTGTTGGTGACCCAACTTATGCAGGATGTCTAACAGATGTTAGTTTAGGTCTAGGCGTTTACCACGCCGTAGAACCAGAGTTTAAATCGGCGTGTGACCCAAATGTTTTTGATGAACAAGTTGGGATGATGGAAATGGTATTAGACGTCGATGACCTCATTAACGAAACCTCAGTTATTCGTAATGAGCATTCTCAGTTCAATAAATAATTTGATTTTCTAACATAGTTTAAAAAGGCTCAGGTTGAGCCTTTCATAAGATTTCAAAAGATTATAATCTTTTATTTCATAAAACGCGATGATTTACAAAGACAAGGAGGGAAAATCATGGCATATAAAGTCATCCATTATATCAATCAATTTTTTGCAAATATTGGTGGCGAAGAAATGGCCCACGTTACTCCCGAAATACGAGAAGGTGCCGTTGGTCCTGGCTTAGGAATCAATAAAGCATTTAAGGGAGAAGCAGAAATAGTTTGTACGGTTATATGTGGCGATTCGTATTTTAATGAAAATACTGAAGCCGCAACCAAAGAAATTCTTGAACTCATCAAGCCCTACGAAGCAGATGCATTTATCGCTGGACCTGCTTTTAATGCGGGTCGTTATGGGACGGCGTGTGGAACCATCGCAAAAGCGGTTCAAGAAACCATGCATATACCTGCTGTTACTGGGATGTATATTGAAAATCCTGGGGTAGATATGTTTAAAAAAGAACTATATATCGTAGAAACCTCAAACGCTGCCGTTGGAATGCGAAAAGCATTACCTAAAATGTCAGCTTTAACCTTAAAACTTATGTCAAATGAAGCTGATTTAGATCCAACCATCGATGGGTATATTCCAAGAGGAATCCGCAAGAACTACTTCGCAGAGCTCACCGGAGCTGAACGCGCCGTAGATATGTTGGTAAAGAAACTAAATGATGAAAGCTACACAACTGAATACCCAATGCCAGTCTTTGACCGCATTGAACCAGGAAAAGCAATTAAAGACTTATCAAAAGCTAAAATTGCCCTGGTCACTTCAGGTGGTATTGTTCCTAAAGATAACCCCGACCGTATTGAATCATCTTCGGCATCAAAATACGGAACGTATAATATTGAGAGTGTTTTAAATTTAACAGGCGATAATTATGAAACTGCCCACGGCGGATATGACCCAGTCTACGCCAATGATGAACCAGATCGCGTCGTACCACTTGATGTCTTGCGAGACCTTGAAAAAGAAGGCGTTATTGGTTCGATTCATCCGTATTTTTACTCAACCGTTGGAAATGGGACTGCCGTAAAAAGTTCCAAAGAGTTCTCTTTGGAAATCGCTGAAAAACTACGTCAAGATGGTGTCGATGCGGTTATATTAACCAGTACTTGAGGCACCTGTACTCGTTGCGGTGCAACGATGGTAAAAGGTATCGAATCAACTGGTATTCCAGTTGCGCACATCTGTACAATTGTTCCAATTTCTAAAACCGTAGGCGCGAATCGAATCGTCCCAGCAGTTGCGATTCCGCATCCGCTAGGAGATCCTAAACTCGTCGAAGAAGAAGAGTATAAATTACGTCGTAAAATTGTTAATAATGCACTGAAAGCTTTAACTACAGAAATCGATGATCAAACCGTTTTTCAATAAACATTGCTAAACATCGATTCTAAGGAGGAAAAAGATGGCGAAAGCAGTATTAAAAGCAACAGGGTATTCGCTTATTCACGCCCCACATTTTTTGGAACATTTAGGGACCACACAAACGAGCTCCAAAAAAGATAGTGAATACATGTTGCATCTTAAAGAACATTTAAGATCTTATGAAGAAGTCTTAAATTATCTGCCGCATCAAGTTTATATTGGAAACTTACATCCAGATGATTTAAAAGACTATGAAAAACCTTTCTTTAAAGCTGCCTATTCAGAAGGTAAACGCTATGGTGCTTTTGGCGAAATTATGCCAGAAGATGAGTTCATTCTTCTCATCAAGTGTGCAGACGCTTTTGATTTAGTACTTTTAGAAGAAACATTCGTGAACAATACCATAAAAAAATATGAAAAACATGCCCTAAAAACAGAGAAAGAAATCGCGCTTTTAAACAAATCCAAAGTTGCTTTAGAGGAAGTAGAAAACGCTCTAGAAAAAGGGGCTTATGGAATGTATTTTGATGCAAAGCTCGTCGGGTGTGTTAAAAAAGCACACGATGTTGATCCAAATCTTACAAGCCATGTGATGCTAGAAAACCTTATCTCCAAAGCATCTTCAGCGGTTGCAATTAAACACTTGCTCGCACAACACAAGATCAATCCAGAAGATATTGGATATGTGATTGAGTGTAGTGAAGAAGCTTGTGGTGATATGAATCAACGCGGCGGCGGAAACTTTGCTAAAGCAATTGCCGAAATGACTGGACTTCAAAATGCCGGTGGCTGCGATATTCGTGCATTTTGTGCAGCGCCTGTTCACAGTTTAGTTCATGCTGCAGCAATGGTAGAATCAAATCTTTATGACAATGTTTTAGTCGTTGCAGGAGGCGCCTCTGCCAAACTTGGTATGAACGGTAAAGACCATGTTAAAAAAGGTTCAAAAATCTTAGAGGATGTCTTAGGAACATTCGCGGTACTTGTTTCGAAAAATGATGGGACTTCACCTGTCATTCGAACGGATATTGTTGGTGTGCATAAAGTAAAAACAGGCTCAAGCCCTCAAGTTGTTACAAAAGCGCTTGTTGAAGAGCCTTTAGAGCGCAATAATCTAAGTATAAAAGACATTGATAAATACTCAGTAGAAATGCAAAACCCAGATATTACTTCACTTGCTGGCGCTGGGGATGTCCCACTTGCGAACTATAAAATGATTGCTGCTTTAGCCGTTATGCGCAAAGAAATCGAACGCAGTGAGATTATGAACTTTGTCGATCAACACGGTATGATTGGTTGGGCTCCAACGCAAGGGCATATTCCTTCTGGTGTTCCATATTGCGGACATCTTCAAAATGATTTAACGAAAGAAACGGGTCTTAACCGCGGTATGATTATTGGTAAAGGGTCTTTGTTTTTAGCACGGATGACCAATCAATTTGATGGAATTAGTGTCGTGATTGAACGCAATCTAGGAGAAGTCGAATCGCAAACCATCTCAAAAGAAGAGATTCGTCAACACATTGCTAAAGCAATGAAGGACTTTGCTTCGAGCCTA
>SKGE01000079.1 GCA_007117625.1 Candidatus Izemoplasma sp.
ATCTTACTCTATATGCGTCAAGAAGGACGCGGGATTGGCCTTATCAACAAAATTCGAGCCTACGCCTTACAAGACCAAGGCATGGATACCGTAGAAGCTAACCTTGCGCTCGGGCTACCAGAAGACGCGCGTGAATATGGAATTGGTGCACAAATCTTAAGGGATCTAGGTGTACGAAAAATTCGCTTAATGACAAATAATCCACAAAAGATGCATGGATTATCAGGGTATGGATTAGAAATCGTTGAACGGGTTCCTATTCAAACCAACCATCATGAGCGCAGTGACAAATATATGAAAACTAAAAAAACCCGCATGGGTCACATATTAAAATTTAAGGAGGAAGAACAATGAAAACATTTGAAGGAAATTTATTAGGTAAAGGCTTAAAATTCAACATTATTGTAGGAAGATTTAACGACTTTATTGGGGCTAAATTATTAGAAGGTGCACAAGATGCACTAATCCGCCACGGTGTAAGCGAAAGTGATATCGAGATTACACGTGTTCCAGGGGCATTTGAAATGCCACTTGTCGCAAAAAAAGTTGCCAATACCAACCGCTACGATGGTGTCATCTGTGTCGGTGCTGTCATCCGCGGTGGAACCCCACACTTTGACTATGTATCAAACGAAGTTACAAAGGGTATCGCAAGTGTTTCACTCGAAACAGAAGTACCAGTGATTTTCGGTATTTTAACCACCGATACGATTGAACAAGCCATTGAACGTGCTGGAACCAAAGCTGGAAACAAAGGCTACGACGCAGCAGTCACCGCTATCGAAATGGCAAACTTAATCAAAACCATCTAATGAACCAACTCAATGCAAAAACGATATTTTTTGATTACGACGGCACACTGCATGACAGTATGGCGATTTATTTCCCTGCTTTTTCGAAAGCCTATCAAGCACTCGTCGAGTCAAATCAAGCGCCTGATAAAACTTGGACCTATGAAACTGTCAGTAAGTTTTTAGGACAAACCCCTAAAGAAATGTGGGCTAGCTTTGGTAGCGATATCAGCGAAACTGCAAAACAAAACGCTTCTAAAGCTATTGGAAATACCATGGAAACGCTGATTCGAAATGAAAAAGCGAACCTTTATGACGGCGCACTTGAGACGTTAAAGGTACTAAAAGCGAGAGGCTATAAGCTTGTATTCATCAGTAACTGCAAAACCCAATACATGAAAAATCACACCGAAATATTCAACTTAGATGACTATTTCGATCTCATGGTGTGTGCAGAAATGTATGATTATGCACCGAAAACAAAAGTATTAGAAAATATTGCTAAGGATTTCCCAAAACCGCATGCCATCGTCGGTGACCGGCACCATGATATGGAAGCTGGCACTGCGCATAACATGATTAAAATTGCCTGCACTTATGGATTTGGATCTAGTGATGAACATCAAGAAGCAGATATTACGATTGACGATATTAAAGAATTACAGAAGATATTTATTTAAAGAGCGGAAACGCTCTTTTTTTACGTGCAATATTTTAAAAATAACACTATAATATTTAAGAAAGGTGGTTAAACTATGAAAATACAGCTCGTTTTACCGTTAAAAAAGCACCAAAAAGACGTCGAAGCATTTTTAAAAGTTTGTAAGCAGACTCCAAGTGGTGAGATGGCTGGAACTTCAGGTGCTGAGAATCTATCCTATGATGATTGGTTACATAAAGTCTATGATTGTTTCTTCGCAAGAAATCTGCCGGAAAACTATGTTCCCGCCGCGACATTTCTAATCTATGCTAATGAGACTCTTGTTGGGTTTATGAATGTGCGGCACACCTTAAATACTTTTTTAGAAGAAGCAGGGGGTCACATAGGCTATATGATTCACCCCCATCACCGTCGAAAGGGTTATGCTAAGGCGGCACTTAAAGATGCCTTAAGTTATGCTAAAGATGGCTTGAAGCTCTCACGCGTTTTAATAACTTGTTCGGTAGACAATGAAGCATCTAAAAAAACGATTAAATCAGTTGGAGGCATTTATCAAAATACGGTTGATAATGCTCAGCTTGGAACCGTTCATAGATATTGGATAAAACTATAAAAAACGGCTATTTAAGCCGTTTTTAAGTTTCTTTTGATTTCTACTCTAAGCTTACTTCGTTCGCTACGGTAGAAGATGTACGAAATCCCACCAGTAATTAAATCTGCCGCAAAGAACGTCCACCAAATCCCTTCGATTCCAAAGAAGTAAGTGAGAATAAATGCCATTGGTAAGTAGACGATGAATCGACGTGATAACGCGATGATAAAGGCTCTTTTGGCATAACCCATCGCTTGATA
The DNA here is from genome assembly GCA_007117625.1 of Candidatus Izemoplasma sp. Taxonomy (GTDB): domain Bacteria; phylum Bacillota_I; class Bacilli_A; order Izemoplasmatales; family Izemoplasmataceae; genus SLQR01. Next base: position 2,305 of record SKGE01000079.1, read on the forward strand.
AAAGTTTGATAAGATAACTTGATAAGTAATAAATGAAAAGCCTAGTGCAACGATTCTAAATGCTCTTGCGCCCTCACGGACAAATGCTTGATCACCATCGTGTTCAAACAGCATAAATAGTGGCTCCGCCATAACCATAACGATTAAAAACACTGCCGTAAAATACATAAATAGTAATCGAGAAGTGTAACCGATCACTTCATAAACACGGTGGTGAAACTTTGCGCCATAATTAAATCCAACAATTGGCACCATGCCTTGAACCAAACCAAAACCAGGCATTAAACTGAATCTTAACAATCGATTAATCACGGCATAAATAGCAATATAGGTCGCAGGATCACCGAGTTCAGGATTTTGACGAACTTGAAAGTTGATAAGGTTGTTGACAATAACAATTAAAACACCACCCATCGCCGTTCGAACAAACGAAGGCAGTCCAATTGAAACGATTTCTTTAAACATTCCAAAATCGATTTTATAGATTTGTTTTAAATCAATCATCAAAGAGGATTTCGGACTCATCGCACGGCTGAAGACGTAAACAAATGAAGCTGTTTTCCCAATCGCGGTTGCTAGTGCAGCTCCTGAAACACCCATACCAAGTCCCCAATCAAAAATAAAAATTGGATCCAAAACAATATTGACAATTGCTCCAATCATCAAAGACACCATTGCAATCTTTGGCCGTCCTTCGGCACGTGTTAAGTTATTAAACGTAATCGATAAAGAAAAAGGAACCAAAGCAATTAAGACAATTTGTAAATAGTCTCTCGCATAGCCGATATTACTTGCAGTCGCCCCAAACAATCGAAGTAAGGGCTCCAAAAAAATAAACGCTAAAACTGAAATTGATAAAGAAAGCGTTAAGTTCATCACTAACGCGGTATTGACGGCACGCTTCATCGCTTTTTCATCCCCGCGTCCAAAGGCGCGTGAGAATACAGAACCTGATCCAATTCCAATCATCATTCCAATCGCTAAAACAATCATTTGAATCGGATAGGCAATTGATAAAGCACCAATAGCGGTCGTACCAGCACCAATTCCTACAAAGAAGGTATCAATCAAGTTGTACAAAGCATTAATAACCATTGCGGCAATTGCTGGAATCGCTAGCTTTAATAATAATTTTCGTATTTGCATCGAGCCTAACATTTCACTGTTTTGTTTATTCATGTTGTTCACTCCCGAAGTTATTATAACATGATAAATGAATATGTTAAGAGCTTCGCAAGACTTGATTTTGTTTTTTTTGATTTCTAAGGTACAATACTTGCAGGTGATAAAATGCGTAAAACAGAACAAGTTATTTTAACCAATATGTGTATGGTCTATAAAAGAAACAAAATTCTAGTGTTAGACCGTAAAACAGCTGATTGGCCTGGGGTGACTTTCCCAGGCGGTCATATTGAGCCACATGAATCCTTTGTCGATGCCGTCATCCGAGAAGTCAAAGAAGAAACAGGACTCACCATTCAACACCCAGTGCTAACGGGGGTTAAACAGTTTACCTACGATAGTGGTGTACGCTATATCGTACTTTTTTACAAAACCAATCACTACGAGGGTACCTTAAAAAGCACCCAAGAAGGAGACGTCTTTTGGATAGATAAGAAGGACTTACATACCTACAAACTCGCCAATGACTTTGACAAAATGTTCGAAGTCATCGATGATGAACACTTATCAGAAATGCTATATATCAAAGAAAAAGGGGAATGGATCCCCTTGGTTAAGTAAACAAATTATCAATAATCGTGAATAGTAAATGCGTTACAATAAAACTAGCGGGTATACACCCAATCGAAATTCTAAAATAGTTCAAACGCACTTTGTTTTCAATCGGTTTAAGCAATGGAATGACGACGATAGCTAGCGTGTATACCATCGATAAAACGCCACCCGAATACATCATGATAACGCCAAGTGTAACGCCGCTAAAAACCAGCCAAAATCCATAACTAAAAGATAAAAGCGTATAAATACCTAAAAAAACGCCAATCAGGATTGGAAAGCTATTGTTCAATTTCATCGAACAACCTCCTATACTATTAGGGTAACGTAAAAATCCTATCAAATCCAAAGTTTTACCTTTTTTAATCTAAGGAACTTCGGTATAATATAAGTAAATTTTCTTAAAAATGCATTACGAACGGCTGTAAAAATATAGATTGCAACGTATGAAAGGAAGACATCTTATGGATTTTATACCGATATATTTAATCATTCTCCCCGTCATAAGTGCTATTTTTATATACATTATTAAAGACAATCGTGTAAACTATCTTGCGATTGTAACACAATTGATCATGACGATTCTCGCCATTCTTTATTTTAATCATTTTTATATCGATGGTTTTTTTAACAGTCAAACCATTTATATAGGAAATTGGGAAGCAGTGGGGATTAGTTTACGAACAGACACATTAAGCATGTCATTTGTTTTTCTGACACTTTTCAGTTGGTGGATGGTTATTTTATATACATTTAATAAAAATGAAGACCACCACGACTTTTTATTCTTTTTAATGTTTTTACAAGGTGTTTTTCTAGGCTTGTTGCAAACCAATGATTTGTTTAATATGTTTGTTTTTGTTGAGTTAACGACGATTATCGTCACCATTTTAATCGCCTATAACAAGTCAGGAAAATCGTTTCGTGCTGGACTATATTACCTCTTGATCAACACCAGTGGGGTTCTCGCCTTTTTAATCGGTATTATATTTATCTATAACACTTTTGGCTCAATCAATATTCAAACGGTAACCTTAGCGATGTCTGATTATGGACAAACCACCCTAATGCGATTTACATTCGTTCTAATGATGGCAGGTATTAGTGTTAAAGCTGCACTATTTCCAGTTTTCACCTGGTTGCCTAAAGCGCACGGTGCAGCAAAAGCAGGCATTAGTGCATTGCTGAGTGGATTAGTAGTTAAAGGTGGATTGTATTTATTTATTCGGATTACCTCAATGTTTTCAAATGCTGATTATCAGTATGCAAACTTCTTTTATGTGATTGGTGTTATTACAGCCATCACAGCCATCATTTTAGCCATCAGCCAAAACGATTTAAAACAAATGCTCGCCTACTCAACGGTTAGTCAAATAGGACTCATTATTATCGGTCTTTCAAGCAGTGATCCAAATGTCTATAGCGGCGGACTATTACATATCTTTAACCACGCATTGTTTAAAATCTTATTATTTATGGGCGTTGGTATGATAATTAGCGTTTATCACTCAAAAAACGCAACTCAAATTCGAGGGGTTTTTCGCTCGATGCCACTTGTTAGTGCTGCGATGATACTAGCAATGTTATCGATTACCGGGGCACCACTCTTGAATGGATTTATAAGCAAATCTGCAATCATGTATGGGTTTGCGACCACCGATGCACGGTACTGGATCCTCTTCATTGCCAACATCGGAACAGCAACCTTGTTTATTAAAATGAGCCAGATATTTTTTGGAAAGCAAAGCTTATCCTTCCGCTTTCAAAACCATTTACAAGATGGAACCCTAATTATCCTTTCGATCGCATTGGTAATTTTTGGGAACTTCTATATCCCAATCGGCCAAGGATTCTTTGGCGCCGATTTTAGCAATATAAGTTTTACCATTGCAAAGCTGTTTGAGTATTTCATCATCATTGGTGTTGCCTATAGTATTTACAGATTTGTCGTACGACCTGAATCAAAAACCATTCATAGGTTAAGAAATTTCACATTATCTTTTGAGTCAGCAAACTACATTTTTGTGGTTTACATTGTGCTTATGACCGTTTATTTTGTTTTTATATTCTAAAAAAAAAACGTATCTAGGATACGTTTTTTGGTGGCAATAAAATAAATTTAGAGGTTACTTTAGCGTAGGCTTGGTAAGCTTCATCGTCTTTATATCTTTTTTCCAACAAAGGAACCCCAGATACTTTTACGAGTAGATAAGTGATTAAAACGGGGCTAATGAGCCCAATCAACAACCATCCCACGCCACCTGCTAAACTAATAAAGAACAGCGCAAACCACATTACTGATTCACCAAAATAGTTTGGATGTCTCGAATATTTCCAAAGACCGGTACGCATAATTTTACCTTTATTTTTAGGGTTACTTTTAAATGCCGATAATTGAAAATCCGCTACCGCTTGAATTACAAAACCAATTAAAAAGAGTAGTGTCGCAACTGTTACCAACCACGGAAAGCTTACTTCGGGGTTATAAAATGTTACAAGTTGCATCGGTAAACTAATCACATAAGCTATGACACCCTGCAAAATAAAGACTTTTAAATAAGCTTGTAGTACGGGGGCTTTTTGCCATTTTTTACGCATATTTTTATAGCGGAAATCTTCCCCTTTCCCAATCAGCCTAGAACCGATATGTGTAGCTAACCTCAGTCCCCACAACGTAACTAAAATACCCATCGTAATCAGCAGATCATTAACATAGCCATACTGAATAAAACTAAAAATACTAGACGTTAATGCGACGACGATAAAAGCTAAGCCCCAACCAACATCGGCTAAACTATTTTGCTTACGGATTTGTGCGATGACAAAAACAAGGGTAAAGAAAATAACTAATGATAATGCATTCCATAAAAAAATCACAGAACTCCTCCTAAAATATTAATGTATAAATAGTATAACTAATGAGTGAGGTAAATGCCCCCAAACTCATCCCCCAGCCAAGATCAATGAGCGTTATTTTGATCGGCCAAGATTTTAAGGTTGCCAAATTCGTTAAATCATAGGTTGCGTATGTAATAAACCCAAAAAGTCCTCCAACTAAAAATGCAAACCAAAAACTATCTTGTTCTACCGCAGGCATTAAGACGAAAAAGACTAACCCAACGATAAAAATAAGATAAAACACAATCGCCGCAATCCAGTTGACATTATCTTTTAACAAGTGGCCTAAAAACTTATTGTAGAGATTTTTTGCGATAATGCCAAGCCACAGTAAGTCAATCAAAAAAAAGACAAAAAACGTAATAATGAAAAGTTGTATAAATATCACACAATCACCTCTTACATTTATCATATCACGAGAAGGGTTTTTCTGTGACTGGCAATGCAAAGAAATAAAAAAAACACCCCTTAGAGGACGTTTTTTTGATATAATAAGCATGATGAAACATAAAGGAGCATAGCTATGAAGACACTTTACTTAAAACTCAAAGGTCGAATGATGATGCCAATTATTTTTCTCTTATTATTTGGATTGGCATTTTATTTCGATTCACTTACGAACATTTATCATGGATACCTGAATATTCTGAGGAGCCCTAGTGTTTTAATCAGTGACTATTTAGAAATTGGGGGTCTTGGGGCAACGCTGTTTAACGTTGCGACGATCATGTTGATTAATATCATCATGTTACATCAATTAAAACTGAAAATGACGGGTCCGATTTTTGCAGGACTATTGACGATTGCAGGGTTTTCATTCTTTGGTAAAAATATCTTTAACACCATTCCGATCTACATTGGTATCTACCTGTACGCGCGTTATCAAAAACTTGAGTTTAAATCATTTATTATTGTGGTACTCTTTTCCACTGGGATTTCTCCGATTGTTAGCTTTTTAATCTTCGGTACGGGCTGGTCGTATTGGATTGGTGTCCCCGCTGGGTTTTTAGTCGGCATTATAACAGGGTTTGTATTACCAGCACTAAGTGCTCACACCATTCGCTTTCATAAAGGGTACAACCTTTATAACATTGGATTTGCGATGGGTATTTTATCGATGCTTTACGCTGCGATGCTAACGACAATGTTTGATTTTGACTTGTTTACTTTTGGTGGAGACACCAATGAAGCATTTCACTTTGAACTTCTGTTACTCACGGTTGTAATGTCATCCGTATTTATTATCGGTGGCTACTTAGCAAATCCAGCTGTCTTTAAAAAATACCCAAAATTGATGCGTCGTACCGGACGTGCAGTTTCTGACTTTATCCGTGATGAAGGCAATGATATCTCTATGGTTAATGTTGGGGTTATGGGTCTTGTTTCGGTGGTCTTTATCGTAGTCTTAGGGATTAGAATTAATGGTGCAGTGATGGGTGGTATTTTAACCGTTATGGGGTTTGGCGCTTTCGGGAAGCATCCGGCAAACAGTATTCCTGTCATGCTCGGTGCAACCATTTGGTTCTTACTCGTCCCTATCGTTACAGGGGAAGAGGCTAGTGTAGGGTTGGCAATTGCTATACTTTTTGTCACAGCCATTTCACCAATTGCTGGACGATTCGGGATTGTCTTTGGAATCTTTGCAGGATTTGTTCACATTGTCATAACACCTTTTACCTATACTTTCCAAGGTGGCTTTGATCTTTACAACAATGGGTTTGCGGCAGGATTTGTCGCAGCGTTATTGGTTCCAATCTTTGAGTTTCTAAAAAAAGATGTCCTTGAGGAGGAAGAAGTATGAAACATATTGAAGTAAAGATTATTTCAAAAATCATTCGTGAACTAAGTCATTTTCTCATCACACATGGGTTTAAGAATTTTCAGATTGAAACAAACATAGAATCCAAAGTGACCTACTTTAAAATCACGCTCGATGATTTGAAACCACCACTCCTTGAAAAAATGAAAGAACGCATCAGTCGTGAACGCGAACTCGAAGTCGAAACCTATGGTTGGGAATTACTCGGCGATACGGATGAGAAAAATGAGCTTGATGTGCTAGGCTTATTAATCGATAAAATCGAATTTCAGAAAATCGGTGAAAAAACACGCATCACACTTTCTAGAGAATCACGCTATAAAGATTAATATGAAAAAAATTGTTCGCTCAATACTCATTTTTTTCTTATTGATCGGAGTGATTCTCACGGTTGCCATTGTATTACTATTAAGAAACAGCGACAGTGTTTTAGATGAAACAGTAGAGGCGATTGATTTTACTGTGTTAAATGATGGTGTCTATCAAGGACATTACGACGGTTATCGATGGTCAAACACCGTTTCTATTACCATCCATAATGGAGAAGTCGTAGATATCGCATTGGTTGAAGATGTTCGCTTTACCGATGACATTACGAGTGCGATTGTGTTTACGCGTGTGATTGAAACACAAACCCTTGACATCGATGTGGTGAGTGGTGCCACAATCTCAAGTATTGCGTATTTAAAGGCGATTGAAGATGCTATATCGAAAGCCAAATAAAAGCGGGTAACATAGAGTTACTCGCTTATTTTATCAAGTGTCTTAAAATGGGTTTTAGCAACTTTATCGAAAATGGCTTTCCCCTTTGATTTTACAAGTGATTTTGCTGCATCATCAACTTTCGATGAAGCACCTTTAGGTAAAACCATTCCAACAGCCTTTGAAAGTTTATCTAAATGTGTTATGTAGCTATACCTTGCAATAATACTTGCGACAGCGACACTAGCATAATAAGACTCAGCCTTAGTTTTGAAAATATCAGGAATGACCGGTTTATCAAAGTCGTTGGTGTATTTTAAGTATAACGCTTTGTTGCAAAATTGATCGATGATGACGATCGGGTTTTTTTGAATCTTTTGTAGCAAATGTTTGTGTGTTTGTGAATGCATATGGGCTTTTAACTTATGTGCGTTGTAGCCCTTTTTTGTTAAAGCGTTGTACTGTTTGTTAGAAAGGACGAGCAATGAATAAGGAATTTTTTCGATGATTTTAGGGGCGATGGTGAGGATGTGTTGATCGGTAAGTTTTTTAGAATCATTAATCTTCAAAGATGATAGAAACGCTTGATCACTTTCTTTAACATAAGCGCTTGCAACGGTGAGTGGACCAAAAAAATCACCCACCCCTGATTCATCACTGCCTATGGACGTTAAAAAGTAGTCCGAATTTTCCTTTTGATCAATTTTCACATCGAGCTTAAACGCATCGCTCCAAAACAACATTTCGAACTCGCTATCTTCACCTTGAAATAAGACTTTATGCGTTGTATAAACAGTCACTGTCACACGTGGTTTCTTAACGACTGCAATGACATAGGGATTATTGGAAGTATTTTGTTCGTTTGTGTAGTAATCTAAGAGTGCATCAATCTGCGGTTTGGTAAGTTCAAGGGTAAAATTCATAAATATCACGTCCTTTAGTGTATTTTAGCACGAAATATTGTAAAATAATAGCGACAGGAGTTGACGATTATGCCATTTGACATAAAAACATTAGAGTTTCATAAAATTCGTCAAGCGATCGACGGTTTCGCTCAAACAAAGCGTGGTAAACTGTTGGTCGCAGCACTTAATCCTCTTAGTGCAAAAGCCAAAGAAACCATTGAAGAAAATCTTACCGAAACCCTAGAAGCCAAACGCTATATCGAAGAAGGTCTAGAACCTTCTTTTGGTGGTATCTATGATATTAGAGATGCTGTAAAACGCGCTAAAATCGAAGGGGTTTTATCGATTAAAGAACTGCTCGATATCAAAGGCATTCTTATTGCCACAAAGCGGATTAAAAAAGAACTGCTTAGACTTAGTGAACGACTCGATGAAACCATTGGAATTGAGCGCTATAGTGAAGCCTTGATAACGCTTAAAGATCTTCATCAATCGATCGATCAAATTATTAACGATGCGGGTGAGATTAGAGACAGTGCTTCGAGTGAACTCTCGAGAATTCGAAGAGCCCTCGAAATCAATGAGCGCAATATTAAGCAAGCCTTAGATCAAGTCTTAAGAAAAGAAGCTAAAAAACTGACTGAACAAATTATTACATTTAGAATGAACCGTTACGTTGTACCGGTTAAGATATCAGAAAAAAACAATATAAAAGGAACTATTTTAGACTATTCATCAAGTGGTGAAACCGCATATGTAGAACCAGAATCAATTCGGAACTTAACCAGTAAAAAAGAAGCCTTACATGCTGAAGAAAATCGAGAGATTGAAAAAATCCTATACATCTTAACGCTTCAAGTGAAAGATGATGCCGAGGTTATTTTAGAAAACGCTAATGTATTGGCACATCTGGATTGTCTGTTTGCTAAAGCGAGGTACGCTCATAAAACAGAATCTGTTAAACCCATCTTAAGCAATCGTATTCATTTGATTAAAGCACGACATCCATTAATCGATCCCTCAGAAGTTGTCGCAAACACAATTACATTTGATGAAGATGTCAAAACAATGATTATTACAGGCTCTAACACCGGTGGAAAAACGGTCACCTTGAAAACGCTCGGCTTAATCGCAATCATGGCGCAAAGCGGATGTCTTATCCCAGCAACGCAAGGAAGTGAAATCATTGCGTTTGATCAAATAAGAGCTGATATTGGAGATGAACAAAGCATCGAACAATCATTATCAACCTTTTCATCACACATGAATAACATCGTTTCAATCCTTAGCACGATTACCGCTAATAGTCTGATTTTGCTCGATGAACTTGGAAGTGGGACCGATCCTAACGAAGGAGCTTCTTTAGCGATGAGCATTTTAGAATATTTAAGTAACAAATCGGTGTATGTCATGGCAACCACACATTACCCGGAGTTAAAAGCCTATGCTTATACGAAACCATCGATCGTCAATGCAAGCGTAGAGTTCGATAAAAAAACGTTAAAACCAACCTATCGCTTATTACTAAGAACACCAGGAGAGTCTCATGCGTTATTAATCGCACGAAGACTTGGCTTAAATGAAACAATTATTGAAGATGCTAAAAAGCGTGTTTTAACATCAGAAACCGAAGTCAATGAACTCATTGAAAACTTAAAAAATGAGTCACAAAAACTCGATGCTTTATTGACTGAAAATGATAGCTTACGCCGACGCTTAGAGGACGAGTTGAAAGATGCGAAACGGATTCGGAAGAAAATGCAAGATGACGCTGCGACTTTAAAAGATCGCATCGCTTTAGAGAACAAACGTGAAATCGATCAACTTAAAACTGAAGCACAAGGCATTATCGAAGCACTAGATCAAATGAAAACCAAGTCATTCAAAGAACATGAAATTGCCGAACTGAAATATCGTATTCGAAACTTAAATACTGACCAAGAAATCGATGAAGCTGAGATTGCTGAACATGTTTTAAACGCTGGAGACCGCGTTTATGTGAAAAAATATAATCGCTATGGCGAACTCATTGAAAAACAAAAAAATAATCAGTGGGTTGTGCAAATGGGTGCTTTACGAAGTGTTTTTAAAACAACGGAGTTAAGCTATGCAGAAGATCAGTCTAAAAAACCTGTCTCGAAACAAAGCCACCAAAAATCAATGCCTAAAAAGTCCGTCCCAAGCGAGTTAGATTTAAGAGGCATGCGCGCCCATGAGGCTGAGGAAGCAGTTATTAAATATTTAGATGACTGCATCGTCACAGATATGCCATTCGCCAGTATTATCCACGGCTATGGAACGCTTGCCTTAAGAAAAATGGTTAAAAAGTTAGTGAGCGAACATTCAGGGGTGCAGTCCCACCGCGATGGCAAAGGAAACGAAGGTGGGCAAGGCGTTACAATCATCTATTTTAAATAAATATTCCAATTAGTGCACTTCTATTGTAATCTATTATAATTATGCGTATAATATACTTGTAAATTATATAAGGAGGAGTTATTTTAATGGCTGAAGTAGTATATGCTGATAACACAAATTTAGAGGAAATTATAAAAGAAGAGTCATTAGTTTTACTTGATTTCTATGCTGATTGGTGTGGACCTTGTAAAATGATCGGACCAGTGCTAGAACAAGTTGCTGCAGAAAACCCTGAAATTAAAGTGATTAAAGTCAACGTTGATGAAAACATTTCACTTGCTCAACAATACGGTGTACAAGGTATTCCTGCACTATTCGTCTTAAAAGAAGGCGATGTTGTTGCACAAAAAGCTGGTTTTATGCCTAAAGACGCTCTTGTAAATTGGGTTAAAAGCGTTTAATAAACAAGCATCAGAGTATTAAAGATATAGCGCAAGTTCGCGTTATATCTTTTTTATTTTAGGAAAAGTATTGTATAATAGTATCGGTGATTATATGAATGGAATACTTGTCGTAAACAAACCGATCGGCATCAGTAGTCATGATTGTGTGAATATTGTCCGTCGAGCTTTAAAAACAAAAAAAGTTGGGCATTCCGGAACGCTAGATGTAGAAGCGAGTGGTGTGCTTGTTTTAGGTATAAATAAGGGCACGAAACTGCTTAATTATTTAAATCAAGATGACAAAGCCTATACGTTTACAGTACGCTTTGGTATCAAAACAGATACGTTAGATCATACCGGTAAAATCTTAGAAGCAAAGCCAGTTGCACAGCTTAACGATTTTGATACGGTGTTAGAAACTTTTTTAGGAAGTTACGAACAAATACCACCAGCGTTTTCTGCGGTGAAGGTAAAAGGTAAAAAACTCTATGAATATGCACGAGATAATAAAGATATTCCAGAAGTCCCACCGCGAATACTAAACATATATGATTTAAAAAGAATCTCAGAGCCGATATATCATGAAAATAGTATTGATATTAAGCTTCAGGTTCACGCCAGTAAAGGATTATATGTCAGAAAACTCGCCGAAGATATTGCCATGAAGTTTCATACCGTTGCACATACCATAAGCATTCATCGCACCAGAGCGGGTGACTATACCATCGATGATGCAATCCCATTAAATACCGTTAGTGCAAGTGTTGAATTGATCACCCTAGCAAGTGCGTTGCGTTCAATTCCATCATACACAGTGCCAAACCATCAACGATTCGCCGTGACCAACGGCCAAAAATTAAAAATCGATTCCGAAGAATCTCAGTTGAAAATGCTAGACGAACATGGTAAACTTCTAGCGGTTTACGAAAAAGCTGAGACAGTGTATCGAGCCAAAAATGTTTTTGTATAAATGAGGTTTTAAGATGAGAATACAACGCTTAAACGGCGCAAAAATTGAAAAGAATACCGTTGCGGCTATCGGGTTTTTTGATGGTGTTCACCTAGCCCACCAAACCTTGATCCAAACGATGAAAGCCTATGCTAACACCCACCAAATGCGCAAAGCAGTAATCACCTTTGATGTGCATCCAAAGAGTGTTTTGTTTGGCTTAGAATATAAATACATCACCCCATTATCGAAAAAGTTAGAAATTTTAGCTTCTTATGATATTGATACAATCTATTTAATCGAGTTTGATGCAGAAAAAGCGAAACTCTCCCCCGATGATTTTATTGATCATTATCTCGATGGCTTGCAAACAATCGTATGCGGCTTTGATTTTAAGTTCGGACATCGTGGCAGTGGCAATATAGAAACCTTTAAGAACCATCCCTCAATCAAAACGATTGTCGTTGATGAGCTTACCCATGATGGTTATAAAATCGGAAGCACACATATTCGAGATCTTATCATGTCTGGTCAGGTGGACGATATTAAAGATACTTTAGGTCGACATTATACCGTACGTGGGACAGTGATTGACGGGGCTAAAAAAGGTCGTGAAATTGGTTATCCGACGGCTAATATTGACCCAGGGGATTATTCAATTCCTAAAAAGGGTGTTTATGCATCGTTTACGAAATACCATAAACGATGGTATCGTTCAATGAGTAGTATTGGTCACAACCCCACCCTAAACAAACAACACAATTTAAGTGTTGAAAGCTATCTCTTTGATTTCGATAAAATTATCTACGGTGAAACGATTGAAATTACTTTTATTAAACGGCTTCGTGATGAAGAAAAGTATGATAGTGTAGAAGCGTTAATTGATCAAATTAAAAAAGATGAAGTAGCAACGCTTGAAGTCTTAAAAAATAGCGACTTTGACTTGCAATAAATAAACTTTATGCTATAATTATATTCGCGCCTAATACTTGGTTTGTCGACACTCCAACGAAAACTCGGTTTTAGGGGACAAAAAATTAATAGGAGGTAATCATGGCTTTAACAAAAGAACAAAAACAAGCCCTTGTGGAAGAGTATCGTTTGAAAGATGGAGATACGGGTTCACCAGAGGTTCAAATTGCCATTTTAACAAAAGAAATCAATGAGTTAAATGTACATCTTAAAGCGCATAAACATGACTATCATTCACGTCGTGGTATGATGAAAAAAGTTGGACATCGTCGTAACTTGATGAAATATCTTGCGAAAAAAGATGTTTCACGCTATCAAACATTGATTAAAAAACTTGGACTTAGAAGATAACGATTCAAGCAAACAAAAGCTACCGTTTTGGTGGCTTTTTTGGTACCCTCAGTTCTCTTAACTAAGTTTTCTTATAATATTTTGAAATACACTTTTTGTTTTCGTTATTTAAGGATATAATGTTACTGTTTAGGAGCTTTGCGAAACACTATACTTTAAACACGAGGAAAAATATCATGGATGAGAAAAAGAAGCTGAACTCATTCGTTTTTCTGATCAAAGTAATAATGTACCCAGTCGCTTTTATAGTGATTTTCATCTATGAAATCATCATCTGGTTATTCTTTAAGCTGGATCAGGCTTGGAGTGCTTTGATAGAGATATTCGGTAAACTCTTCCATACCTTGTTAAAGGTTTTTAAATGGGCTTTAAAGCCAGTGTATCGCTTGGGATTATGGATGTATAACAAAGCGATTTTACCCGTTATGCGGTTTATAAATACTGTTTCTATGTTTTTATTTAAAGGTTTGATTAAGTTTCTTCATGCTCTATTTGATATGTTGTTTAAGGTTTACAAGGCTTTATCTCGCTTCTTCGAGCCCGTTTTTCGTTTGGTTCGAAAGATTTTTTCGAAGCTAGCGATGTTTTTTCAATACATATATCGTATCTTGTATGCTATTTTAAGTCGTGTTAAAAAAGGACTTAGGACAATTGGAAAATTCTTCTTGCTTGTTTATCATGGAACGCTTAGTTTACTGAAGTTTATATTTGAACCGCTTATAAGAGTTGTTCATAAAGTTCTTCAAATGCTTGAAAGGGTGCTACGGATTCTTTTTTATCCGTTTACACAGTTTACGAAGTATCTTAACCGTTTGGTCTTAAGACCCATTTTTACCGTGGGGAAGAAAGTAATCAATCATATTACAGACTTTTTAACTAAACTTGTAGATGACATGAAACAGCTTGTGAAAAGGTGGCATATGTGTTCAAAAAAAAGTAGTCATGGCTTTTTTATATGTTGAGAACTCGCTTAATTTATGTTATTAGCTTTTATTAAACTACGGTTTGTTTTATAATTGAATGTGAGAATAGGTGGTGGTATTTTGAAAGAGCAAAACTCAAGGATTAAACTGTTAATAAATTTATCAATCTTAGCCGCAATTTTGATTAACTTATTGTTGGTAAGAGAGCTGTTTTCTAACGCGATTTCGTTGTTTATGAATGCCTTTATTGCGATTTTATTACCGTTTTCTATCGCACTGTTTATCAGTTATTTAGTGGCTCCGGTCTTTAAGTTATTAGAGCGGCGTATCAAACTGAAGAATCGATTGATCAATACCGGGATCGTGTATGCCGGTGTGACAATTTTGTTGATTGTGTTTTTTAGATTCGCGGGAACCCTTATTTACCAACAAGCTGTGGCATTTATAGAAAATGATTGGCCCCGTGTGATTGCCTATTTTGATGATGTGTTTTCTGAAGAGTCATCGTTCAGATCAATTTATGATTGGTTAAGAACGTATGTTCGAATTGGTGAAAGTGAGCAAATCACGCTTGATTTGATGGCTATTTTTCAAAGTCTTACGACGATTGTTTTAACCATTGTATTGGTACCTGTTTTCTTATTTTTCATTTTAAATGACCGCGCAAGGATTTATGAGAACTTAGTCGGTCTTGTTCCAAAAAAATATCGTGATCATGCCATTGAGTTAAGTACGCGTGCTAACAAAGTAATCGAAAGTTATTTTAATGGACGTTTTATCACGATGTTTGTGATGGCGATTTTCTTTACCATTGTGTTATTTATTTTAGGATTTAGAGAGCGCAGCATACTGTTTGGATTTATGCTAGGGTTCTTTGACATCGTACCTTATGTAGGGCCATTTATAGCGATTATTCTACCAGTACTTTTCAGTTTAACAGAGCAAGATACGCTACTGTTTGGGGAGTATGCACCATTTGTAATTCTTGGTGCAAACATTGTTGGACAAGTTATTCAAAACAACATTGCTCAACCACTCATTATGGGGAAAGAAACAAAGATTCATCCATTACTCATACTCAGTGCCTTTGTGTTCTTTGCGTATTTGTTTGGTATTGTTGGGTTGATTTTAGCGATTCCAATTACTGGTACGATTAAATCAACAGTACTATACTTTAAAGAATTACATCAAGACAAACTTAAGTTAGAAGAAGATCAAATTAAAAAAATACGGGAGGAAACATC
This sequence comes from Candidatus Izemoplasma sp., assembly GCA_007117625.1. Lineage (GTDB taxonomy): Bacteria > Bacillota_I > Bacilli_A > Izemoplasmatales > Izemoplasmataceae > SLQR01. The sequence continues at coordinate 17,606 of SKGE01000079.1, forward strand.
GACATGATTGTAGTAAAAAATGCGCAACTAATTACCATGGGTGAGATTAATAATGAAAAAGGTTTTGTTGCGATGAAAGACGGAAAGATAGAAGCCGTTGGAACAAAATTTGATGAAAGCACCTATAAAGATTATCAAATCATCGACGCAAAAGGGAAAATTGTAACCCCTGGTTTGGTCGATCCACATTGCCATATTGGTGTGATGGAAGAGGGGATTCAGTTTGAAGGAAACGATACCAACGAAACTACTAATCCAATCTACCCAGAACTTCGTGGAATTGATAGTGTTTACCCAAATGATCGAGCTTTTAGTTATACTGCGAAAAGTGGTGTGACGAGTGTTGTGACAGGCCCTGGAAGTGCGAATGTTATCGGTGGGACTTTCACAGCCTTAAAAACTGTCGGTAAAACTGTTGATGAGATGGTTTTTAAAGAGGAAGTATGTATAAAAATGGCTTTAGGAGAAAACCCTAAACGGGTTTATTCTGCTCAAAAGAAAAACCCGTCAACACGTATGGCGAGTGCTGCTTTAATGCGTGAATGGCTTCAGAAAGCAAAAGATTACCACAGTCAATTAAATGCCTTTGAAGAAAATGTAGAAGGTGCTACAAAACCAGCTTTTGATATGAAACTGCACTCTTTAATGCGCGTCTTTGATGGCATGTTGGTTAAAATCCATGCACATCGAAGCGATGATATAATGACAGCGATTCGAATTGCTAAAGAATTCAATTTAAACGCGACGATCGATCACGCAACAGAAGCATACTTAATTCCTGATGCGGTCAAAGAAAGTGGTTACCCAATGATTTTAGGGCCAACGCTTGGCTATTCATCGAAATACGAGTTAATTAATCGATCATTCGCAAGTGCAGCAGTACTTGAAAAACATGGCGTGCCTTTTGCGATTATGACAGATCATCCGATCGTTACCCTTGATGTTTCATTGGTCCAAGCGGCGCTATTTGTAAAAGAGGGCTTGAGCCGTGAAAAAGCATTAGCAGCAATGACCATTGATGCTGCGAAAGTTAATGGAATCGAAAACCGAGTGGGTTCATTAGAAGTTGGTAAAGATGCCGATTTAGTCATTTGGGACAATGACCCGTTTGATATTATGACTCGTACCGAATTAGTCATCATTGATGGCAATATCGTACACCAAACTTAGGAGCGTTAATGTGGGCGAACTATTAAACTCAATTCATCCAATTGTATTATATCTATTAATTTTCTTTGTCAAGATTATCGAAGTTGCCATGGCCACTGTGCGTATTGTTTTGATTACTAAAGGTGAGAAGTTAAAAGGCGCAACGATTGGCTTTTTTGAAGTATGTATTTGGGTGGTTTTAGCGGCTACCGTATTGACCGATATTACCAGTGATCCCTTTAAAGTTGTTGTTTACGCTCTAGCCTTTGCAATAGGTAACTTTGTGGGGAGCTCGATAGAAAATAAGCTGGCAATTGGTACCGTAAAAATTGAAGCCATTGTCAAAAAAATACATGGTAAAGACTTAACGAAAGCACTCCGTCAAACCGGTTTAGCCGTCACTGCCATCGATGCTTATGGACGGGATGACCGCAAAGAGATTATTTATATGCACGTCCCAAGACGCAGTGTTAAAAAGACTTTAACAATTATTAAATCATTTCAAAAAGATGTGGTGATTACGGTAAATGACATCCGCCCAATCTATGGTGGCTACGGTATTTTAAGACGATAGAAGTTACGGTGATTGGCGCCGTAACTTTTTTCTTTTTCAAGGGGTTTTATTGTCGCAATAACTATACTTATTGATAAATATATGTTATTATAATTAATTGTAGAAAATGATAAAAGAGAAAAGAGGAAAACAAATGACAGAAGCCAAAACGTTTAAGATGGACTTCAATGGTCGCAACCTCATTGTCGAGATGGGCGAAGTTGCAAAACAAGCCACATCGGCAGTTGTTGTACGCTATGATGACACCGCTGTTTTAAGTGTCACACAGGCATCGAAGAAACCTTCAGATTTAAATTTCTTCCCATTGATGGTCATGTATACTGAAAAACTGTATGCGGCTGGGAAAATCCCGGGGGGATTTTTCAAAAGAGAAGGAAGACCTTCAGAACTAGAAACACTGACAGCGCGTTTAATCGACCGACCGATTCGACCGCTGTTTCCAGAAGGATTCAAGTACGATATCCAAATTATTAACACCGTATTAAGTGGTGATGTAGATCGCACACCACCGATGACTGCGATGTTCGGAAGTAGTTTATCACTCGCCCTCAGTCCAATGCCTTTTGAAGGACCAATTGCTGGGGTCGTTGTTGGACGTGTCAACGGAGAGTTTGTGCTTAATCCAACTGAGGAAGAGCTCGAGCTTTCAGACATTGATCTGACAGTGGCTGGGACCAAAGATGCGATTAATATGGTTGAAGCTGGTGCTCATGAAGTTCCAGAAGAAGAAATGCTAGATGCAATTATGTTTGGACACGAATGGATTGCGAAACTATGCGAGTTCCAAGAAGAAATCATTGCAGAACTCGGACAAGAAAAGATTACTTTTGAAGCACCGACATCAACGCAATCAGTAGTAGAATTGATTGACGCTGAAATTAAGCAAAGCTTGATTGCAGCGATTCAACTTCAAGATCGTGACGAACGTTCTGTTGCTTTTGATGCGATCGAAGAAAAAGCAGCTGAGAAATTAGAAGCAACCTTCAATCATCTTGATAAAGAAGCGTTTGAAGCGATTGAAAAAGAAGCAAAACAAATCATGGATAAAATCGTTAAAACAGAGTTTAGACGATTGATCGTTGAAGAAAAACTTCGTCCTGATGGACGTGGATTGGATGACATTCGTCAACTAACTTCAAAAGTCGATTTCTTAGAAAGAACCCATGGTAGTGCTTTATTTACACGTGGACAAACACAAGCATTATCGATTACAACCCTAGGTGCACTCGGAGAACATCAAATTGTTGATGGTCTTGGTGATACCGATAATAAACGCTTCATGTTGCATTATAACTTTCCGCCATACAGTGTCGGAGAAACAGGACGCTATGGACCTCCAGGCCGTAGAGAAGTCGGACATGGTGCACTCGGAGAACGGGCCTTAGCACAAGTCATGCCAAACGAAGAAGATTTCCCATATACAGTCAGAATTGTATCTGAAATTCTAGAGAGTAACGGCTCAACTTCTCAAGCGAGTATTTGCGCGGGCTGCATGAGCTTAATGGCTGCTGGGGTACCGATTAAAGCACCAGTTGCGGGAATTGCAATGGGACTTATCCAAGAAGGTGAGACCTCACGTGTCTTATCTGATATTCAAGGTTTAGAAGATCACCTCGGTGACATGGACTTTAAAGTTGCAGGGTCTGAAAAAGGAATTACAGCACTGCAAATGGACATTAAAATCAAAGGGTTAAGTCGTGAAATTTTACAGACTGCGTTAGAGCGTGCTAGAATTGGGCGCCTTCATATACTAGAAAACATGTTAGGCGCAATTAAAGAACCACGTCCGCAAGTTTCAAAATATGCACCAAAGGTTAAACTTATGGTGATTGATCCAGAAAAAATCCGCGACGTTATTGGACCAGGTGGAAAACAAATCTCAAAAATCATCGAGGACTGTGACGATGTTAAAATCGACATCGACCAAGATGGTCGCGTAACCATTATGCATACCGATATTGAACCAATTGAATGTGCGATGAAACGTATTGAAGAAATTGTTCGTGTTGCCGAAGTTGGTGAAGTGTATGATGGTAAAGTTGTCCGTATTGAGAAGTTTGGATGCTTTGTGGAGCTTTGGAAAGGTACTGACGGATTATGTCATATCTCTAAACTAGCGCACGAACGTGTCAATAAAGTTGAAGATGTTGTAAAACTTGGAGAAACGATTAAAGTTAAAGTCATCGGAATTGATGACCGTGGACGTATCGATATATCGAGAAAAGCAGTCTTACCAAGACCTGAACCAAAAAAGCCACAACCTTCAAAAAAAGATGACAAGTAACCAAGACATCATATGTTTTTGTCAAGACATCACGCTTGCGACCGTGCTTAAAGCCATCGAACAAGGTCATAACACCGTAGAATCATTGATTGAAGCGACAGATGCAGGGATTGCATGTGGAACTTGTATTGAAGCATTAGAATCCATCTTAGAAGAACAATAAACCTACATTTTAGACAATCGAGCTCGCCTTGAGCGGGTTAGGAAAGTCCATGCTAGCACAGACTGTGATGTCTGTAGTGATTGTGATAGCGGAAACCATAACGCTATGCACCCGAACGGGTGACGGCTGAGAACGTACCTTAAATGGTATTAGTACCTTTAAAAGTGCCACAGAGACGAGTCTGAGAAGAAATTCTTGGAGTGGAACGGGTAAACCCCACAAGCTAGAAACCCAAAATTGGTAGGGGCACTCAGCGTGAGGAAACGAACTCACAATGAGGCGGGAAACCGCAGATAAATGATTGTCACCTGAAAAGGTACAGAACATGGCTTATGAAATGTAGCATATGAAGACGCCTTCGGGCGTCTTTTTGATAAGGATTCGATTGCAATAAAAGCCTAATTAGTGTACAATAATTAAGGCGTTGAAAGGAACGATAAATATGTCAAAAACGATAGATATCAACGAAATTAAAAAGCGACAGAAAAAGATTCGTAATTTTTCTATCATAGCCCATATAGATCACGGTAAAAGTACCTTAGCTGACCGTATTTTAGAGCATACAAAATCGATTACTGCACGTGAGATGCGTGAACAGTTGCTCGATTCTATGGATTTAGAACGTGAACGCGGTATTACAATAAAATTAAATGCTGTAGAGATTCATTACGAGCATAGCGATGGGGAACATTATATTTTTCACTTGATTGATACCCCAGGTCATGTTGATTTTGCCTATGAGGTTTCAAGAAGTTTAGCGGCCTGCGAAGGCGCGCTCTTAGTCGTCGATGCAGCTCAAGGCATTGAAGCTCAAACGCTCGCAAACGTATATTTAGCGATTGATAATGATTTAGAAATATTGCCGGTAATCAATAAAATAGATTTACCGAGTGCCGACGTTAATAAAGTCAAAAAAGATATTGAAGATGTGATTGGACTCGATGCAAGTGATGCGATTTTAACGAGTGCTAAAGAGGGCATCGGTATCGAAACTATTATGGATCAAATCATTGAAAAAGTTCCTTCGCCAAAGGGCGATCCAGAAGCACCGTTAAAAGCAATGATCTTTGATTCATACTACGATCCATATCGCGGTATTATACCATCGATTCGTATTGTTGATGGGATCTTACAAAAAGGCGACAAAATTAAAATGATGTCAACCGGAAAAACCTTTGAAGTCATTGAGGTTGGTGTCACCACCCCAAAACAACAAAAACGTGACTATTTAGCACCTGGCGACGTTGGGTACTTGACAGCGGCGATTAAAGAAGCCTCAGAAGTACGCGTAGGAGACACCATCACACATCACAAACCATCTGCTGATAAACCTCTACCAGGGTATCGACAACTAAATCCGATGGTGTTTTGTGGATTGTTCCCAATTGATTCTAACGCCTACAACGATTTAAGAGAAGCTTTAGAACGCTTGCAACTTAACGATGCCAGCTTAGTCTATGAACCAGAGAACTCACAAGCTTTAGGATTTGGATTCCGCACAGGGTTTTTAGGGATGCTTCATATGGAAATTATTCAAGAACGTATTGAGCGGGAGTTTAAAATTGATCTTATCGCAACGGCTCCAAGCGTAATTTATCATGTCTATATGAACGATGGCAGTAAAAAAATCATTGATAACCCAAGTATGTTACCAGAGTCACAAGACATCGACCGCATTGAAGAACCTTTCGTAGAAGCAACAATCATGACACCGAAAGATTATGTAGGAAACGTCATGGAACTATGCCAAAACAAGCGCGGACGGTTTAAAACGATGTCGTATTTAGGTGACAGCCGCGTTCAAATAGTCTACCATTTACCACTTCTAGAAATTGTTTACGATTTCTTTGATAAACTTAAATCATCGACCAAAGGCTACGCTTCATTTGATTATGATTTCCACAGTTATCAAATGAGTAAATTGGTAAAAATGGACATTCTAATCAATGGAGAAATCGTCGATGCATTATCAACGATTGTCCATCGAGACTTTGCCTATAAACGCGGCAAAGCAATTACCGATAAGTTAAAGGATTTAATTCCAAGGCAAATGTTTGAAGTTCCTGTTCAAGCTGCCTTAAACAATAAAATTATTGCTAGAAGTACGATTAAAGCAATGCGTAAAAATGTATTGGCGAAGTGTTATGGTGGCGATATCTCTCGTAAGAAAAAACTACTTGAAAAACAAAAAGAAGGTAAAAAGCGTATGAAAAATGTGGGTAATGTTGAAGTGCCCCAAGAAGCTTTTTTATCTGTATTATCACTTGATGATTAGCACGCTGATGCGTGCTTTTTTATTGGATTGAAAACATTATGAAATTTCTCCGATGAAACCGTGTTTAGATAAAAAATCTATGGTATAATATAAAAAAAAGTTATCGGAGGCAACTATGGACTACGTAATGAATATCCCGATGATAGCGGTAGATTTTAGCCGAAATGATGTTATTTTCGCATTGCTGCTAACAACATTTGCCGGTATGTCTACGGGCATCGGAAGTGCGATTGCGGTTTTTACCAAAAAAACCAACGAAGCGTTTCTAAGTTTAGCACTTGGCTTTTCAGCAGGTGTGATGATTTACCTATCATTTGTTGAAATATTTCCTGAAGCGCTAGAATCTTTAGAAGAATCATCTTTAAGCGGCTCTCAAGCATATTTGTACACGACGCTAGCGTTCTTTGGTGGTATAGCACTTACTGCATTGATTGATCGCTTGGTACCTGATATTGCCAATCCACATGAATATAAAGATGTCGAAGATATGCAAGAACCAACCTCTGAAGAAACTAAAAAATCGAAAGATTTAATGCGAATGGGAATTTTTACTGCTTTAGCTATTACTTTGCACAACTTTCCGGAAGGAATAGCAACTTTTTTAGCTGCGCTTGAAAACCGTGCTTTAGGGGTTAGTATCGCGATAGCAATCGCAATACACAACATCCCGGAAGGTGTTGCAGTAAGTGTTCCGATTTATTATGCGACGGGTTCTAAGAAAAAAGCATTTTTGTACTCGTTTCTATCAGGTCTCGCAGAGCCTTTAGGTGCACTGGTTGGATTCTTTATCATTAGTGCATTTATTACACCAATCACATTTGGCATTGTCTTTGCCGGTGTCGGAGGTATTATGGTTTATTTAGCGATCGATGAACTCTTACCAACGGCTGAAAAATATGGTTCGCATCACCGTGTTATATATGGATTCATCGCTGGAATGGCAGTTATGGCATTTAGTTTAATCATTTTGCCCGCTTGGTTTTAAAAGGTTGTCTTGAATGTATTTGATCAACACGGAAACAATATAAATAAGAGTAGAGTTATGTATTTGTATAACTCTATTTTTGTTTGTCTAGCTAAAGACCTTTTCTAGGCTTTATGGTACAATAATAACAGGTGATTTTATGAAAGGTCTCTATATCCACATTCCCTTTTGTCGCAAAATTTGTACCTACTGTGATTTTGCTAAAGAAGTGGCCACATCATCCAAACAAACAGCCTACATTGAGAGGCTACTTAAAGAAATGGATTATTATCAAAACGAACTCAAAGATGTTACGACTTTATATATCGGCGGTGGAACCCCATCAGTTTTAACGCACCAAGCCCTTACCAAAATAGTTGGACATCTGAAACAGTATCTAGACTTTGCACAACTAAAAGAAGCAACGATTGAGTTAAACCCTAATGATGTTGATAGTGCTTTAAGTGCATTGCTATATAAGTTAGGATTTACGAGAGTTAGTCTAGGTGTGCAAACATTCTCCAATGCGCAGTTAAAGTTTTTGAACCGCGAACACCGTGAAGAAGATGTTGAAGCAGCCATCAAGCACTTAAGAACAGCTGGGTTTTATAACATCAGCATCGATATGATTTTTGCCTTACCCGCACAAACATTAGAAGCCTTGGATCAAGACATTGAAAAAGCGCTTCAATTAAATGTAGAGCATGTATCCTACTATAGTTTAATTTTAGAAGAACAGACCCCATTACATTACTTGGTAGAGCACAAACGCGTGACAATGCCTGATGAAGATTTAGAAGGCGCGATGTATGAACGGGTCATGCATCGTCTTAAAAAAGCTGGCTTTGAACACTATGAAATCAGCAATTTTTCAAAACATAATCAACGCTCAAAACATAATATGGTATACTGGAAGAACGCCCCATATATCGGACTTGGAGCTGGGAGTCATGGATTGCTGCACGATTCAAGATACCATAATGTTCGTTCGATAAAAAAGTATATCGAAGCGGTTGATCGAAACGGTTACGGAATCCAAGATACTTACCCTTTTGAACCACTTCGTGATCACCTTTTGATGGGTTTAAGAATGCTAGAAGGGGTCTCACTTGAAACCATTCAACAACGCTATGGGGTTGATTTGCTTAAAAACTATCCCAAACTTATTACATACATGAATCAAAACTTATTAGAAATCGTCGATAATCATTTACGATTTACCAAAAAAGGCTTAATGCTAGGCAATGATATATTCGCTATATTTTGAGGTGTGCTATGCTAAAACAACTGCTTAAAGAGTATGAATATGAACTTAAAGCTTCGCAAGCGTTGAGTGCGAACTCTATTCAAGCATACCTGAGTGATTTACATGCCTATACGGATTATTTATTAGATCGTGACCTAAAAAACCCGTCACACATTACAAAAAAACATGTTCAAAACTATCTTATGACGTTACGAAAAAAACACCGCACCGCAACGACTGTCTCGCGTAAACTAAGTGCGATGAAAAAGTTTCATCAATTTATGTTAGAAGAAAAATTAGTTGATGAAAATATTATTTTAACGATGCATCGCCCAAAAAAAACCAAGCCGCTGCCTGATGTCTTAACACTTGATGAGATTGAGCGACTTTTAGAAGCGGCGCAAGGAGATAATATCTTAAGCATTCGAAATGTTGCGATGGTCGAACTGCTTTATGGATCAGGATTAAGGATTAGTGAGTTGTTAGATTTAAAAACCAATGACTTGCACATTAACATGGGATTTGTTAACGTGATTGGTAAAGGTAATAAAGAACGCATTGTTCCGATTGGTTCTGAAGCCGCCAAAGCTTTAATTAAATACTTAGATGCTTCAAGACTAAAGTTATCTAAAGCGTCGACCCCTTATGTTTTTTTAAACCGTTTTGGCAAGCGTATTAGCCGTGTTGGCTTTTATAAAATCATCAAAGAACTCGCAAAAACCGCAAACATTGACAAAGATGTGAGCCCACATACTTTACGACATAGCTTCGCTACACACTTGTTAGAAAACGGCGTCGACTTAAGGTATGTTCAAGAGTTGTTGGGGCATTCCGATGTATCAACAACAGAAATATATACCCATATTAGCAAAAAACAGCTCATCGCTGTTTATGATCAGTTTCATCCACATGGAAAAAAGGAGCGATAATTATGTATAAAAGAATATTTTTGATCGTCAT
>SKGE01000031.1 GCA_007117625.1 Candidatus Izemoplasma sp.
ACTTCGCTAGAATAAAAGCTGCATTCACCCCAAGGTGTGGCTGCATAGCATGTGCATTTTTCCCATGAATAATGTATGTATTCTCAATAACCTCACCTTTAAAGCCATGGTATGAGCAAAACGCCTTGAAAGCTTGCTCTAAATTATCTTTTAAAACACATTCTGCATAGTCTGGAACAACATTGTAGCGTTCGCCGGATTTAAAACTGACAATACCATCGTCAGCATATTTTCCTTCTAAATCAAATGTCCAAATACCTTTTTCACCATAGATCAGTGGAAACGATGCATCCGGTGCAAAGCCAATAGTAGGCATTTCTTCAAATTCAAAATAACGGTTAATCCCGCGCCAAGCTGTCTCTTCATCCGTTCCAAAGATGATTCGAACACGTTTATGAAATGTGACATCTAAATCCTTCAAAAACTTTAATGCAAAATAGGCAGCCATCGTTGGACCTTTATCATCGGTAGCCCCTCGAGCATATAGTTTACCGTCTTTAATGACTGGTTGAAATGCCGGGTTCGTCCAACCATCTCCGGCTGGGACAACGTCTAAATGACATAGCACCCCCAAAAGCTCATCGCCTTGACCATATTCGATATGTGCCGCATAGTTTTGTATATTTTTAACGACAAACCCATCCTGCTTTCCTAACTCGAGTACAAACTCAAGAGCCTCTTGAATATGCTCGCCAAACGGCGTCATACTGTTTTCATCAAACCGGTCTAAAACACTAGGAATTTTAAGTAGTTTTTTTGTTGTGTCGATTAGTTCGTTTTGATGTTCTTTAACATAGGTTAAAAAGTCCATGTTAACACCTCCGATTAAAATATAATAGCACGGTTTGAAAGATTAGGCAATAATAGAAACATCTTGACATATGAGTGAACAATCATATAAAATATACCTACATGAAGAAGGTGTAAATATGATTAAAAAAATTGTCATGGAAAACCTTATTTGCACAGGTTGTACTGCAAAAATTGAAAAAGCGTTAGCTGAACTTCCCTACATTCAATCTGCAAGCTTTAATATGGCCAATCAAACCATGCTTATTGATGTCACGGAAGACTATCCAGAAAATGCCATTCATGAAATTCGTAAAATCGTTAATAGTATCGAAACAGGTGTCTTTACCTATCCTTACGAAAAAAGACATTTAACCATCCATAAAAGTTTTTTTCGCTTAAACTGGTTAATATTTGCCGGGATAGGGATTTTTTTGCTAGGCCGGATCTTAGAAAACCTCTTTAACCTCGTTGTCAGCAATCCATTTTACTGGATTGGGTATTTTATGATTGCCCATAAAATAGGCTTAAAAACACTTAAAGGGATGCGCCGCAAAGATTTCTTTAATGAAAACACATTAATGATGATCGCAACACTTGCAGCAATGGCAGTGGGACATCCCTATGAAGCCATGCTCGTAATCTTATTTTACTCGGTTGGCGAACATTTACAACATAAAGCTGTCCATCAATCCAAACAAGAAATTAGCTCACTGATCGATTTACACATTGAATATGCAAACATCTTAGATGAGGATGGCAACTGGATTATAAAAGACCCTGCGTCAATCAAAAAAAATGATCGCATTCTAGTTAAAAACGGTGAGAAAATTCCCGTCGATGGTATTATTGAAGCCGGGAGAACATCTCTCAACACCAGTGCATTAACTGGAGAATCAAAACCTCAATCAGTCAAAGAAGGCGATTATGTATTAAGCGGTAACATCAATGTTGGTAACGTGATTGAAATGCGTGCCGCCAAGGAATACCAAGAATCAACCATCGCGAGAATTATCGACTTAATCGAAAACGCAACCAATAAAAAATCTCGCACTGAAGCATTCATCACGCGGTTCGCCAAATACTACACCCCTGTTGTAACGATACTGGCAATCTTCATGTTCGCTATTCCTAGCTACTTTGACCCTGCTAATATGGATGATTACATCTTACGCGCCGCAACCTTTTTAGTTATTAGTTGTCCGTGTGCTTTAGTTTTAAGTGTTCCACTTTCCTACTATGCGGGCATTGGTTCAAGTGCTCGAAAAGGCATCTTGTTCAAAGGTTCTAACTTTTTAGATATGATGCATGAAGTCGATGTTATCGGTATCGACAAAACAGGTACGCTAACTCATGGTAACTTTATTGTCGATGGTTATACGAACCTCCAGACATTAGGCCTTGCGGCTTCATTGGAAAAATACTCAAACCACCCTATCGCGCAATCAATTGTGGACACATACCAAGGAAGTTATACCGAAGTAGAAAGCGTTGAAGAAATTCCTGGATATGGTCTCAAGGCAATGGGGCCAAACGGAGAAGTTCTAGTCGGTAGTCGAAAGCTGCTTAAAAAATCAAACATTAGCGTTACTGACGAACGTGACACTGCCGGAAGCAATGTCTTTGTTTCTGAAAACGGTAGTTATATCGGACGTATCGTAGTGAAAGACCAAATTAAAGATTCGGCGAAAACTGTCCTAAGAAAACTGATGCGAAAGCACCGTATCGTGATGTTAACTGGTGACAATCAAGATACTGCAAGTGAAGTTGCCTATGAGATCGGTGGCATTGATTATAAACATAGTTTATTACCGGAAGATAAAATAATCGAGTTTGAAAACCTAAAAAGTAAGAAAAGAAAAATGTATGTTGGCGATGGTATCAATGATGCTCCACTACTTAAGACAGCTGATATAGGCGTCGCAATGGGGAATGGTAGCGAACTTGCTATTGATGTCGCCGATGTTATCATCATGGATGATGACATTGAAACCTTGCAAAAAGCCTTTAAAATTAGTCACAAAACACGAAGTATTGTCTATCAAAATATTATTTTAAGCTTAGGTGTTAAATTCTCATTCTTAGTTCTTGCCAGTTTAGGTATGGCAACCATGCTTATGGCAATCTTTGCTGATGTTGGCATCACCTTGATTGCAGTAGCCAATGCATTAAGATTAATCTATGGAAAGCGAGCGAAAACATTATGAGAGAGCGAAAACAACTTCATGAAACAGTGAAATTATTTAAAATCTTCAGCGATGAGACAAGGTTGCGTATCATCGCACTTTTGACAGAGGACGAATTTTGTGTACGCGATATTTGCGAGGCGTTAGAGATGAGTCAGTCTTCTATCTCACACCAGTTAAAAATGTTGCGAGACTTAAATGTTGTTAAAACCAGACGCGATGGTAAAAATATCTTTTATTCATTACAAGATGTCCATGTGAGAGAGATTTTTGAAATCGGATTTGCACACGCCAATGAATGTTAAAAAAACACTTCAAATGAAGTGTTTTTTAATTAATTATGTTTTATAACGCCGTACAGTTTTTTACCGCGTTTTAAAATAGTGTATGCGTTATGTAACGCTGCTGACTTCTTGATGACAAACTCTAAATCTGTAACTTTATCTCCGTTTACAGCTACAGCATTTTGCTGCACAAAGGTTCTAGCTTCGCGCTTACTCGATGCAAGTTTCAATCTAATCAAGGCATCGATAATGGATATATCCGCATCAAGTTCGTAGCGATTTACCCCTTCAAAGCCCATCTCGATTTCATGAATACTTAACTTGTTAACATCGTTGTGAAAAAGCGCTTCAGTAATATTTATAACTTGCTCCAATGCTTGTTTTCCATGAATCAATGTTGTCAACTCTTCAGCAATCGCTTTTTGAGCGTGTCTTAAGTGGGGGGTTTCTTCCATAGCTTGTTCAACAGCTTGGATTTCGGATACACTTAACATCGTAAACTGTCGTAATCTCGTTAATGCCTCGGCATCTTCAAGATTAATCCAGTATTGATAAAAGGTATACGGTGACGTGCGTTTCGGATCTAACCAAATCGTTCCTGATTCGGTTTTTCCAAACTTAGACCCGTCAGCTTTGGTTAAAAGCGGAATGACAAGTCCGTATGCTTTGGCTTCGGATCCTTCAACCTTACGGATCAGCTCAAGACCGGCTGTGATATTTCCCCACTGATCTTGACCACCGATTTGCATCGTGCACTGATTATTTTGGTAAAGTTTTAAAAAATCTAACGATTGAATGATTTGGTAAGTAAATTCAGTAAAACTAATCCCAGACTCTAAACGACTTTTGACACTATCTTTGGCAAGCATGGCATTGAGTCCAAAATGTTTCCCAATCTCTCTTAAAAAATCAAGTAAATTGTACGGTTTCAACCAGTCATAATTATTAACAATCGTCGCTGTTGGTAAGATGTTTTTTACTTGTTTTGTCATTGCCTCTACATTCTTTTTTACTAGGGGCTCATCGAGCAACTGACGCTCTTCTTTTTTACCGCTTGGGTCTCCAATAAGTCCAGTCCCCCCGCCGATTAGTAAAATGGGATGATGCCCTTTACTTGCTAAATGTCTTGCAACAATATACGGAACAAGATGGCCTATATGCAAGCTATCTGCCGTAGGGTCTGCTCCTAAGTAAAAGGTTACTTTATCTTCTTCTAGCTTTTTTTCCAATGCCTCATCTGTCGTTGCATACAACAAGTTTCTAAATTTCAACTCTTCGATTATATTCATTGTAATCCTCCTATAAAATATAAAAAGGTAGTACGCAAAGGACGAACTTTAGTCCGCGGTACCACCTTTCTTCCAATTGATTGGCTCTTAATGTTATAACGGTACAACCGACCATGCATTTAACATGGTAACTCCTAAGTGTATTCACAAGTCGTATGCTCAGTTCGCACCAACCACTGAGTCTCTTAACATATCGAGTCTTGTTACTCTGCTTAATCATCGTTTATTTATCGTGTTGTTTCTCTTAAAATCAAACTGTGATCTAACATAACACGGCTTTCTTCTAATACTTCTTCATTCATCAACTTCGTTAAAAGTCGCATGCCTACGGCACCGATATCGTATATTGGAACATCAACACAACTCAGTTTAGGTCTTGCGAGTTGAGCATATTTCGTATTTTGGAATCCTGCGACGCTAATCGCTTCTGGAATATGAACACCATTCGCACGTGCAACATTCATAAATGACACCGCAATCGAATCTCTGACGGCGATAATACCATCAACCTTATGATCTCTAAAATACTCATTGAAGTGTTCCGTATTAATCGAAATGCGACCAGATGTACGCATGATTTTCGGGGTCAATGAAGCTTCTTCAATGGCACGAAGATATCCTGTTTCTTTCAAATCGTTGACCATATACTTGCGCACGGTAGAAACCATATAAATATTTTTTCTACCCTCCTCGATCAGCTGTTTTGTCATCTCATATCCAGCTTTTTCATAATCGATTGAAACACTTGGAATCTCATCGCTATCGGGATAAATCGTATTCGTTAATACAATTGGAATTTGATAGCTATTTTTTATGGTTCTTAAAAAGTCGAACTGTTTCGGGGTAATCTCATCATTTAAATAAAGGATTCCATCAACCTGTGCCGCAACAATCTCCTTCAAAATATCCTCTTCAGGTGTATCTTCACTATCGAGAATGTACAGCAAGATTGAATATTTATAAACACGCGCAATATCTGCGATTCCATTCATCATTTCCGCCATCGATGCACGACTCATATCTGGAACTAAAACCGCGACGGTCGTCGATTTACGACTAGCAAGTCCTTTCGCAAAAGCATTTGGTTTATAACCCAATTCTTCAATCACACGTAAAACGCGTTCCCGCGTTTCAGGTTTTACTTTTTCAGGATTGTTGATGGCACGAGATACAGTAGCGAGTGAAACACGCGCTGCACCTGCAACATCATAAATAGTAGCTTTACTCATTGATATCACCTTCTTTTCAATATTATAGCACCTTATGAAAATGTTTTCAAACAGTTTATCCGACTTTTTTCACTAAAAAAAAGCCTATTTCTAGGCTTTTTTTATCGACGTTCTTTAATACGTGATTGTTTCGCTGAACGACCGCGAATGTAGTGTAATTTAGCACGGCGTACTTTACCGCGACGCATAACTTGAATCGATTGAATCGATGGGCTATGGACTGGAAAAGTTCTTTCAACACCGACACCATATGAAACTTTACGAACCGTAAATGTTTCGCTGACACCACTACCTTGACGCTTGATGACTAAACCTTCGAACACCTGGATACGTTCGCGGTTTCCCTCTTTAATTTTAACCGAGACTTTTACATTATCTCCTGGATTAAAAGTAGGAAGTTCAGTCTTCAAATGCTCTTGAGTCAATTCACTGATTAGATTTTGAGACATGGAATCACTCCTTTTCTATACCTGTTCTTAACCACTTCAAGGCCAGCGGAACATGTTGTTTAAACAGCGAAAATGATTATATCATATATGTATCATTCTTGCAACTATTTACCCAGCTTTTTTTGCTTTTTTAGATAAGTTTCATAAAGATCTGGTCGGCGCTGCTTGGTACGCTCTAACGCCATCGTTTGACGCCACTCAGCAATGGCTTGATGATTTCCAGATAACAAGACATCTGGCACAGTGTTTCCTTCAAATTCTCTAGGACGCGTGTATTGAGGGTACTCTAACAATCCATCAGAAAAAGAGTCGTCTTGATGAGAGGCATCTTTGTTGAGCACGCCAGGGATTAACCTGACCGCACTTTCGATGATTGCTAAAGCCGCAACCTCACCACCGGTTAAAACAAAATCTCCTAATGATATCTCTTCATCAAAATACTTTCTAATTCTCTCATCATAACCTTCATAATGGCCACACATGATAATCAAATGATTGTAACTCGATAATGCTTTAGCATGTGATTGATGATACTGAACACCTTGGGGTGTCATAAGAATTTTATGGGCAGTTTGATAGTTTTCAATCGATTGCAATGCTTTTACAACCGGTTCGACGCGCAAGACCATTCCAGCACCGCCACCATATGGATAATCATCCACCTTGTGGTGTTTGTCTTCGCTAAAATCTCGGTAATCGATAACATGAATGCGAACTTTCCCTTCAAGTTGAGCGCGACCGACAATCGACTGACTTAAGACCGGGATTACCATATCAGGAAACAGAGTTAAAACATCAATCCTCACAGCAATCCCTCCATTTCAATAATATCAATACGTGTTTTAGATACACGTTTGATAAACTCTTTACGAAAAGGGATGAGCGCCGGTTTATCGCTTTCACGTCCGACCACCAAAACCTCGCCTTGTGGATAACTACGGATAGCATCAACAATACCAATGTAGTCTTTTCCATACACCTCTAACCCAATCAAATCTGAATAGTAATAAGTATCATCTTCTAGCAGTTCACGATCTGCTTCATCAACTTCAAGCGTTGCGCCCTTTAAGTTCTCAACAGCATCCAAGCTATTAAATTCTTGAAACTTTAGTACATCGACTGTTTTTTTAACAAAAAAACTTTCAACCGTAACAGGAATTCTCGCAGTCGCGGTTTTAATATATAACCGATTTCCTTTAGCGTAACGTTCTTCTTTAAAGTCAGAATCTGTTTTAACCGTAACGTTACCTTTTACCCCATGTGTATTCACAATCGTTCCAATTGCGATAAAACCCATCATACCACTCCCAACTCATAAAAAACTATTTTTGAAACATAACTTTCTCACTGCTAAACAATCGTGTCAGTAGATAGATAAATAAACTTGTATAAACTACAGAACTAACAATAACCGCCACAAAGTTCGCAAAATCATACTGGAAGACAAAAATACTGCTTAAGAAGTTAACAGAACCATATATAGGGATAAAATGGACAATTAACTGACCTGATGGCTCAGTACCAAACGAAGACAATAGTCCAATAATCATTGTCACAAGATAAAACGGCATAATTAACATCGATGCTTCTTTGATGGTTTTAGCATAAGCACTAATAACCGCAATCAACCCAACAATAATTAAAACCGTGGCCATTAAGGTAAACAAAATTAAAACAAAATGGATCGGTTCGTAAATATTGTACTCCACACCATTGGTATCCATTTGCATCAACTTCGGTAGACTAAAGGCAAGTCCTACAAACGATGATAATGCACTAATAAACGATAAAAGTGCTAAACTAGAAATTTTACCAATAGCTATCTCACTTCGTTTAATCGGTGTAATCAATAAAGTCGCAATCGTATTTCTCTCTTTCTCACCAGCAATAGAGTCTGGTCCAATGCTCATCGCGCCGGCAAACAAGAAAATAACAATTAAAAACGGTAGTAACATTGCAAATCCTTGTCCTGTCATTTGTCTTTCATCAACGATATCATCGGCATAATCCGTCACGAAGATTTGAGCATGGGAGGGATCTTCTAAACGCTCCATCAACTTCATTGATTGGTATTGGTTTAAGACACTACTAATTTGATTGTATCCAAAACTAGAGTTTTGTCGCCCATAGTTGTAGATGATAAACAATGATGGTGCTTCTGCTTGGTCATAGTTGCTAATCTTAGCTTCAAAATCCGCATCAAATCTCAACACCACATCAATATCACCTTCTCGCACTTTCTCTTTTAAATCACTGTCTTCAAGCGTGTCTATCGAGTGAAACTCCATATTGACAGGTCGTTCTAAGTCCACTAATCCTTCAAGTGAACTGCGAATGTCTGCGGGCATGTTTTCTTCATACACAATAATCGTGTGTTGTTGAACGGCTTCTGTTTGATTTTGAATCAATGTTCCTATCAACCAATACATTGCAAAAATAGAAATCCCTGGAAGTAAAAAAATCATCAGGACCAAGCGCATATCACTTAAAACGCGATACATTTCTTTTCTAAAAACCGTAAAGATATTACGCATGTTCTTCCACCGCGCTTTCTTTCACTAAATCGAAGAACAGTGTCTCAAGTGTTTGATCAGAAGCTATGTTTTGAACATTTTCTAATGAATCCAATGCTTTCATCTCACCATCTATAATAATTCCAACACGGTCACACAATTTTTCAACAACATTTAAGATATGGGTTGATAATATAACCGTTTTACCTTCCGCGCGCATCTCCAACAAGTAATCAGTAACGGTACGCGCTGTAAGCACGTCTAATCCATTCGTCGGTTCATCGAAAATAATGTAATCCGGATCATGAACCAATGAAATCGCAATCGAAATCTTTTGCTTCATCCCCGTTGATAAGTCAGAAACTTTAACTTCTTGAAACTTATCAATCCCAAAACGTTTAAACAATGCTTGCTTGCGCATCTCGGAAACCTCATCAGAAATATTATGTAATCTTGAAAAATAGCGAAACAGATAGTTTGGTGTGAAATGATCTTCAAGCTTCATTTCATTGGTTAAAAAAGCAATGCGCTTACGCACTTCACTACTCGCTTTTATTGCACTAAAACCATCGACAGTTATATCGCCTTGGTCGGGTTTAATCAGGGTCGCTATACATCTTAAAGCTGTCGTTTTACCAGCACCATTGGGTCCTAATAAACCAAAGATTTCTCCTGGCTGTGCTTCAAATGAAACACCTCTTAAAGCAACTTTTTTTGTCTCATCAGTTTGTTCTATTTTACGTTGCTTTTTTGATAATCTAAATGTTTTTTTAATATCCTTAACCACCAAAGATTTCATTGAGTTCCTCCTATGATATAGTCCAGTTTAATTGTACAATAGTCCGCCATGTATCGCAAATAAAAAAAGCCACTTAGTGGCTTAAAAAGACTCAATGTTGATCGTTATCTTTTTGTGTTCTCTCGAAGCACTTGCGTAAGCAATGGTGCGAATCGCATTGGCAATTCTTCCACCTTTTCCAATCACACGGCCTAAGTCTTCTTGATTGACATAGACTTGCATCGAAATCATTTGTCCATCATCCGATAACTTTTTTACAACCAAATCTTCCGGTTTAACAACTAAAGGGGTTACTAAGTCTTTAATCATTTTTTCATAATTAACCGCCATGAAAAACCACCCTTATTGCTTGCCTTGTTTTGACTTAGCGATAATCCCAGCTTTTGAAAATAGATTACGTACAGTATCTGTTGGTTGTGCCCCTTTTGACAACCAATCAAGCGCACGCGCTTCATCGATCTTAACAGCAGTTGGTTCAGTCGTTGGATCATATGAACCAATGATCTCTAAGTATCTTCCGTCGCGCTTATGTTTTGATTCAGCAGCTACTATACGGTAGTACGGACGTTTAACCGTTCCGTGTCTTTGTAAACGAAGTTTAACAGCCATTTTGCATACCTCCTATATGATTTCCTTTGTAAGGATATCACAACTCATTAGTTGTGTCAAGGTTTTTTACTTGACAATCTTGTAAATTATATGCATCACGATCAAGCTGCGAAACTTCCACTTTTCGAATATGGCGGAGCTTCTTTAACCCATCGACAACTTCATCTTGATCTTTAAGGTTGACATATAAAATTGCATAGCGCCTTTTCTTGTGGTAATACGCAACATTCCCAAATCGTTTGATCTGTTTGATCGACTTAGGATTCTTATAATATACAATTAAACTTACCCGCTCGAACATGTCGATCCACCTCTTTCTAAAAACGCCAATTTAGTGTTAGCTTTAACTCTTGAAGAGACTGTTTCTGCAATACGCTTGGAAACTTCATCTAGAGTATCTTCCAAGGCTTTTTCAGCGCGCTTAAATGTATCCACTATTGGGTGCCTATAAAGCGCTGACTTCGCTTCTGAAAAAGCGCTTTGGTACATGCGTAAATTCGGATGATGTTTGCCGAACGCTTTTGCCTCATAATACTTTTCAGATGTTTGCTTAAAAGTCTCAATGAGCTCTTGTACATCTGCGCTTTGCACCAATGCATTATGTGCTTTTAAATAGTTTTTATATATGGATTCTGATTGAATCTCACAAATTAGATTTTCTGTTAAATGAAGTAGCATATCGTCCATAAAATCACCTAACGGTATTATAGCATGAAAGCATCCATAAAGAAAATAAAAACGACTATTTGAAGTGTTTGACACGGCCTGCATTTAAGCCTATAATGTATACGTGATACGATGTGAGAGAAGGCGTTTTTATGATTAAAAAAACATTACTGACTTTATGGTTCCTTTTACTAATGGTGATGATTTTATCACCTACAGTTATAGATGCATCAAATAACGACACAAATGATGATCCCGAGGAAAATCGAACGGCTGTTTACTTTTACCATCCATTTTGCTCGAGTTGTGAAACTTTAGAAAACGATGGAGCAATCGAGCGATTAGAGGCATCTGGTGTCGAAGTGACGCGTTACGATACAAGCACAAGTTTAGGAAGACGCATGTTTAGAGCCTATACAGATGTCTATGAAGTTCCTAGGACTGCTAGGCAAGTCCCGATTTTATTTGTTGGTGAGAATTATTATAACGGACAGCGCGTGATTAGAAACGCTATAGACAACAATACCGTTTTTGAAACGTCAAGCGCTCCTTTAATTGATGTTTTAAACTATATACCACCCGAAACAACATTCATAAGCGCCTTGTTTACAGCCGTTTTATACGGACTATTAGATGGCATCAACCCTTGTGCCATCGCGATGCTTTTAATGTTTATTTCGATGATTAAGTTCACCGATAACAAACGAGCCTTAGTTACTGTAAGCTTGTCTTACATTGGGGCAGTTTTCGTAACATACTTTGCGATTATGGCAGGCGTATTAACAGTGTTAAGTCGTTTCATGCAAACGTTTATTCATTTAAGTTATGGACTATACATTGCTTTTGCTATTTTGTTTTTGTTATTGTTTATCGTTACATTCTATGACTACTTAGTTACCCGCAGCGAGCGTTACGAAAAAATTAAGAATCAATTACCTAAATTTATCCAAACGTTCAATAAGCGTGTTATGGAACGTTTGACAACTATCATCAATGAAGAGGAGGGTGGTGTCAAACAAGCTTTGCTTATCGTTCTGATTCCCTTCTTAATCGGTGTCATTGTTGGTTTTACTGAAGCTGCTTGTACAGGACAAATTATGTTAGCTTATGTAACAACCCTTGATATTACCGTTCCTGGGATTGGTGTAAGCGGTGTTCGCTTGTTCTTACTACTCATCTTTAACATCATGTTTATTCTTCCATTACTCATTATTGCAATTGCAGCGATCCGCTCAAAAAACGTTATGGCGGTTTCAAACTTTGTTCGCGAGCATTTATCAACGATTAAACTAGTAACTGCAATATTCTTTTTATTAATGGTTGTCTACTTTACATTCTTATTCTTTGATACTGATTTAATACTTATGTTGTTCGACAGCATAAGGAATCTGTTTATATAGGTGATGCACATGGCTAAAAAAATACATATTGAAAAAGATGGCGAAACACTCTTTAAAGGAAACATTTTAAATATACCGGTACATAAAGACGATATCATCGCCTCAAGTATCGAACTTTTTGATGATGATGATCCATGTATTATTCATACTTCCTATGTCGTGAAGCAATTTGCTGAAACTTTAAGTGACTTATTAGAGAACAGTGAAAACAAATCCATCCAAGTCAACGACTATATCGATCAGTTGTCTTTTCTGAATATCGATGCTGGTGCAACCATTAAAAAATTAAAATAGGAGTGGTTTTGATGCCATACTTTGATCATGCAGCGACTACTTTTTTATCAAAAGAAGTCATTGAAGCGATGACTAAAACCATGGAAACATATAACGGGAATCCCTCTTCATTACACGAAGAAGGTATTTCAGCTAGAAAATACATGAATCAGTTGAAAAACAGTATTGCTAAAACACTTAACACATCACGAAAATCACTATTGTTTACAGGTTCAGGTACTGAAGCCAGCAATCTTGCTATAAAAGGGTTTTATTATAAACATAAAAAGGCAAGATTTATTACCTCTACTGTAGAGCATCACGCGTCTTTAAATACCTTTAAATTTTTAAGTAGTGAAGGTGCTGATGTAGATTTTGTTGCTGCTAGTGAAACCGGCCAAATAGATTTTGAGGCTTTGAAATCGACGCTAAGTAACAGCAAGCACAACTTTGTTTCACTCATATATATAAACAATGAACTTGGGACCAAACTTGATCTCGATCAACTCGTTAAAATACTCAAGCCATACCAATACACATTACACTTAGATATGGTACAAGCGCCGCTTCACGAAAAAATAGACTTAGAAAAACTCTCTATCGATATGGCGAGTATGAGCGCACACAAGTTTCATGGACCTAAAGGAATCGGCTTGCTTTACATCAAAGATAGTACCAAGATTGAGAGTTTGATTCACGGTGGAAAACAAGAGTTCAGCAAACGCGCAGGAACTGAGAGTTTAATGCTCATGAGCGGTCTTGAAAAAGCGCTCACGATGTGCCAAGAAAACCTAACCACTCACAACACGATAACCCATCAATTAGCAGAACATCTTTTAACATGTTTAGAACAAAAAAACATAGTCTACAGACTCAACGGTGAAGCTTTGAATGGACATCGAGTTTCGGCGATATTAAATCTGGGGTTTAAGGCTGTAGAAGGTGATGTCTTACAATTTCAATTAAACCGTTTAGGCCACTGTGTCTCTTTAGGAAGTGCCTGTGATTCTGATAATATTGAACCGAGTCATGTACTAAAAGCGACCCACGTTCCAAAAGATTTTATTAAAAACTCGATTCGAATATCTTTATCTCATGTAAATACGCTCGAAGAAGTTAGTAACTTAGCGAACGATATCACGAATATTATTGAAGCAAATAAATAGGAGAAACGACTAGTTTCTCCTATTTTTATTTTGATACATATTCTTCTCGGCTGTTTCAAAAAGTGTTTCTAATGAGACTGTAGACTTGCTTCGGTGGGCTAAACCAACTGCCACATCAAGTCTAATATTATCAACCTCAGTTTCTTGACATGTTGCAATTAAATCCTTCACAAAAGCTTTAGAAGATTCTTCATCTCCCTGCATAATGATGATAAACTCATCACCGCCAAACCGAACAGAAACCATCGTGTCATCTGTTTTCTGATGAATGATTTCAGCGACCTTTTGAATAACCAAATCACCTTGAAGGTGACCATAAGTATCGTTAATCTCTTTCAGATTGTTTAAATCTAAAACAATCATTGCCATAGGGTGTTCAACACTTTCAAGCTCAATTAACTGCTGTTCAAAGTAAGCGCGGTTATTGAGCCCTGTTAAAACATCGTGATAGCTCAAATAATAAAGTTCTTGCTTTAAAACACTTTGTTCATTCATCATCATCTCAAAATAGATACCAATGATACTTAAGCCGTAAAATAAGCCAGCCACACCTAGGATTATAAACCCATAGACCATTTGATCACTAAGTTGTAAAAACCAAGGGTATAAGAAGATATTTATATTTATCATTAGAGCCAATAGCCCTGTGCTACGACGGATCCATGTGCTAGACTTTAGAAACACATAGCTGGCCCAAGTGTAAACTAAAAAAATAGGTACTGTAAATATGACGATGCGGGTTACGTTTCCGATGGGGAGAAACATCGAAACAAATAAAGCGATTAAAACAATGACTTTATACATGATACCGTTATGAGGGATGTTTATGGCAAGCAAGTTTGACAGCGCTGTTATTTTTATAAATGCCGCAATGACAACCGCCCAGTAAAATACGCCATAATATAAATCTATTTCGTAAAATATACCTAAATATAAGAGTCCGTAGGCGATGACAATAACGCCCCAAAACTTTGACCAATGTTTCATCGTTTTACTCATGCTAAAATAGCCAACCAAATAATTCGTTAAGCTCAAAACAAAAGCACCTGACATGTAAAACAAAGATACGATTAAAAGAAATGTTTCCATATAACACCTCACGCAACACTTGCGGTCTATTTTGATACTAGCTTGTCAATCTCTGTATTTGTTAATTTTCTATATGTGCCAAGTTCTAGTGTCTCCTCTAAAGCCAACTGATTTATTGCCAATCTTTTAAGGTTAATCACTTTATGTCCAATGGCTTCAAACATTCGCTTGACTTGATGAAACTTACCTTCTTGAATGGATATCACTACTACATTTTTATCTGCGCGAATGATGTTTGGTCGCTTCGGCACATAGCGTTCTTTCTTTCCATCAAGCAGTAACATCGGTTCTAAAAGACGCTTTGGTTCATCTAGCGGTAATTCTGTCGTTACTTCATAAATTTTATCAACTGATTTATTTGGTGATATAATATCGTGGACTAAAGCCCCATTATTGGTTAGAATAATTAACCCTTCTGTATCGATATCGAGTCGCCCGGCAATGCTTAAGTTGTATCGTTGATCATCTTTTTTGAGTAAATCAAAAACTGTCTTGTGCCATTTGTCCTTGTTAGCACAAACATACCCTTTCGGTTTATTCATCATATAAACTATATTTTGATGATAACGAACCCGTTCTTGATCAACAAAAATAGAATCAATATTTGGCTCAACATACTTACTTGGATCGGTCACAATATGATTATTTACCTTTATCCGTTTTGATTTTATCATTTTTTTAACATCTGTTCTCGTACCATATTTCAAGTTTGATAAGCACTTATCTAGTCGCATCATAATATCACCTACTCTAATTGTATCATAAAAGAAAAATCCTCATGACGAGGATTTTAATAATGTTTGCATGGTTTTATAAATTGGAACATTGGTGAGTTGTGTAAACTCACGATCAATACGTTTTTCTTCAGAAAGGTTGTTTAAGATATCTCGATACTGCTTATACTTATGGATTAATACTTGTTGATCAACAGTTGCAGGACTGGCTGCAAATTGTTCGAGCATACTCAAAAACTCAACAATGACAATGATTTCTTCAGTACTATAGGTTTCATAATCTATCGGATAATCCATATCAATCACCAAAGCTTATGCCAATGGCTTTTGCGGCTTTCACCATTTGCCCTTTAGGGTCTACGTATTTAGCCCCACCATGGCTTGTTTCTCCAGTACTACCTGAACCAACGACTTCTTCTAGCGGAACATAACTTATTTCACGACCGCGGCAACGCACCATTTGTCCAGTCCCACCGTCCATTAAAAGCTCAACTGCTTCGACACCGAAACGCAATCCAATCATACGGTCGAATTGACTCGCGATTCCACCACGTTGGATATACGCTAAGTTCGTATAGCGTACTTCATGATTGTCGATCAGTGCTTGAAGTTGGCGCGTCACAACATCACCAATACCTCCAAGACGAATGTTATCGGCAGAATCCTTCACAATTTCACGAACGTGTACTTCACCATCTTTTGGCTTGGCGCCTTCACTAACAACGATGATAGCAAAGCTTTTACCATGACGATCACGATCACGAATCTTATCAACAATTTTATCAATACTGTACGGTATTTCAGGAAGTAAAATGACATCAGCACTTCCAGCAATGCCACCCTCAAGCGCTAACCATCCTGTATTTCTACCCATAACCTCTACAACCATGATGCGATCGTGTGAGTAGGCTGTCGTGTGAATCTTGTCTAAAGCATCTGTGATGGTTTCTAAACTTGTATTGTATCCGAAGGTAACATCTGTTGCGGGTAAGTCGTTATCGATGGTTTTAGGGACCCCAATAACTGGAATACCTTTACGATGGAAGTCACGTGCACTCGTTAAAGTACCATCCCCTCCAATAACAATTAAAGCATCAACGCCTTCTTTTTTCATATTTTCTACAGCAACATCAGAAACATCTTTATAGTCATAGCTTCCATCTTCTTTTTCAAAAGGATAACTAAATAAGTTGTCTTTGTTCGATGCTTTAAGTATGGTTCCACCTTCATGCATTATGCCTGAAACCGCCTTTAGATCAAGTACCTGAAAATCATTATGGTACAACCCAAAATAACCGCGACGATACCCGATTACTTCTAATCCATATGTATTAATTGCAGTTTTAGTAATACCATTGATTACAGCGTTTAAACCACTACAGTCTCCACCGCCGGTAATGATACCAATTTTTTTAATTTGTTTCATACACTTACAACTCCTTTATTCTCATACTATTATACTCTTAACCGCAAACATATACAATAGGAATACTTTTGTGAAAACGCTTTATCTTGGGAATTAGTTAAATTTTCTTCCAAATAAAAGTCCCGTCTTCGATAAAATATACATAGTAATCCTCTAGGGTTTTTTTCGTTTATTTGTTATAATGTTTTAGAGGTGAAGACCAATGATAACAATGAAGGACATTATAAGAGAAGGCCATCCAACCCTTACTAAAAGAGCTGTGGATGTTCGCCTGCCACTATCCAACAAAGATAAAAACACACTAAAAGAAATGCGACAATTTTTAATCAATTCTCAAACCCCGAAAATCGCAGAAGCATATGAGTTAAGACCAGGTGTGGGTCTTGCAGCCCCACAAATCGATATTAGTAAACGCATGCTAGCCATATATACAGAAGACGAAAAGTTTGAAAAACTCCATGATTACTTAATGGTAAACCCTCGAATTGTTAGCCATACTGAAGCCCAAACCTATATGCCAGGAGGCGAAGGATGCTTAAGTATTGACCGTGAAGTAGAAGGGTTAGTACCTCGGCATAAACGTGTCACGGTGAAAACGTACTTATATGATACTGTTCGTGATGTTTTAGAAGAACATACATTAAAACTCAAAGGGTTTATAGCTATCGTGTTCCAGCACGAACTCGATCATTTAAATGGCGTATTATTCACCGAACGCGTGAAAGCAACACTTGAAGGCGTAGAGCCTCTTCAATTTAAAACTATAGAAAAAGAAAGTCCTAAGGAGGAATAGAAAATGAAATTATTTATTGATACTGCCAATGTTGAACACATTAGAGAAATAGCATCACTGGGTATTCTTAGCGGTGTCACCACGAACCCTACACTCGTTGCCAAAGAAGGCCGCGATTTCAAAGAAGTGTTACAAGAAATCACTGAAATCGTTGATGGTCCAATCAGTGGTGAAGTCATTAGTTTAGAAGCTGAAAAAATGATTGAAGAAGGTCGTGACATTGCCAAAATGCATCCGAATATGGTGGTTAAAATCCCAATGACGGATGAAGGCTTAAAAGCTGTTAAGGTATTATCTAGCGAAAACATCAAAACGAATGTAACCCTTGTTTTCAGTGTCAATCAGGCTTTATTTGCAGCTTTAGCGGGTGCCACATTTGTAAGTCCGTTTGTAGGAAGATTGGATGACACTTTAGCCGATGGTATTAAAATCATTGAAGAAATTCGCGATGTTTTCGATATTTATGGTTTAGATACAGAAATCATTAGTGCCTCAATTCGTACACCTCAGCATCTAAGAGATTCTGCATTAGCAGGTGCGCATATCGCTACAGTCCCTTATGATGTGTTTAAAAAATCTTTGAAGCATCCATTAACAGATAACGGTATAAAAGCTTTTTTAGCGGATTGGGAAAAAACATTTGGAAATAAGTAAGCGCATTTGGTAACTAAAAAGGGGGATATTACATGCACTTTTATGATTTGTCTGCTAAACAGGTAGATGGTAAAACAATTGACTTTAAATCGTTGAAAAATAAAGTTGTACTCGTCGTTAATACTGCAACGAAATGCGGACTTGCGAATCAATTTGATGGTCTTGAGAAACTTTATGATACTTACAAAGACAAAGGTTTCACTGTTTTAGCTTTCCCAAGCAATCAGTTTAACAACCAAGAACCAGGCGATAACGCTCACGTAGAAAGTACTTGTCGAGGATTGTTTGGAGTTCAGTTTCCAATCTTTGAAAAAGTTGATGTGTTCGGACAAAATCAACACGAAGTTTTCAAATATTTAACAGAAAAGAAACCGGGATTATTTGGCAAAAAGATTAAATGGAATTTTACCAAGTTCCTTATCGATACCAATGGTACCATCATAAAAAGGTTTAGTCCTACAACGAAACCGGAAAAAATTGAAAGCTATATTAAGAAGCTAATATAAAAGGGATGCAGAATAATTTCTGCATCCCTTCTTAATGATTAAAATGGATCAAGCCATAAGGCAACTATAATGTAAACAATACTTATAAACAATGAGTAAAATCCTATAGAACTTTCACCGCGTTCTTCGCGTTTTTTTTCGGCGTAATCATAATAATCACTGTACTTACGACGATATCTCACGAAGATGCTTTTTACAGCAAATCCAATACTGATGAAAGCCCTAGATGCATTAGTGATACTGATAAGACTAATGTAAAACATTATAATTCCTACGATGCCCATGGAATTTGCCATATCAATGCGATAGCTTCGATTGGTTAGTACATTGGGCAACTCTCGAACAGGCTGACCAAATGCAAAATGTTGAACCATAAATATAATCGCAAGACTTACAAGCAACGTAATTAGGAATTTTTTCACTAGTCTTTCAAGCCTTTTTTGTACTCTTTAAGCTCCGCTTCATTTGCATAAATGTAGTGTCCCTTTTTAATCTCGTGTAGTTCTGGTAGGTCCACACTATAATCATGCATACCAGGATCATACTTGATACGTTTACGTTTCTTTTCGTAATTTGGATCTGGCATTGGCACAGCAGATAGTAATGAACGTGTATATGGATGTAATGGGTTTTTAAAGAGTTCGTCTTTTGGAGCTAATTCAACAAGTTTACCAAAGTACATAACACCAATACGATCACTGAAGTATTTAACGACAGATAAGTCATGTGCAATAAACATAATCGTAATATTTAGCTCTTGTCTCAAGTCATTCAATAAGTTGATAACCTGTGCTTGGATCGAAACGTCAAGCGCACTGATAGGCTCATCGGCAATAATGAACTCAGGACTTACGATTAGTGCTCTTGCGATACCAATACGCTGTCTTTGACCACCACTAAACTCATGAGGATAACGGCTCGCATGTTCAGGAAGTAATCCAACAGTTTCCAATACTTTATTTACCTTTTCAAGAATAACTTTATTGTTTTTCTCTCCGGCAATTCGAAGTCCTTCTGCAATAATTTCCTTAACTGTCATACGAGGATTTAAAGAAGCGATAGGATCTTGGAAAATCATCTGAACATTTTTCATTAACTCAACATCTGGATTCGCTGTAACTTTTTTACGAATCTTGATTTCCTCTTTGAACTTATTCACTGCTTCGTCTTTTTTCTTGCGAGCTTCTTTAATCGGTGTATCATATTTTGCTTTAATTTCTTTGACTAACTCTTTTTCTTTTGCTTTTTGATCAGCAGTTTTTTCAACATTAGCAGATTTAACACGTTCTACTTCTTTTTCATATGCCGCAACTGCTTTTGCAATTTTTTCATCGACCTTCTCGATTTCTTTTGCAAAGTTTTGCTCTAGCCTAGGTACTAGCGCACTACGGCCGGTCGCATAATATTCTGATTTTGTTGCTTTAAAGCGCTGTTTAAGCGTTTTTTTAACACGTTTTTGTGCAACAATTTCTAGTTTTCCTTTAGGCTTGCCTAAAACTTCATTGATTTCATCTTCCATCTTTAAGTTTAAGTCATCAATGGTAATTTTAGCTTCTTTACGGGCATCTTTAATTGACTCTTTTAAGTCTAAAACCCCTGCAGAAATACGTTTTCCCATAAAGAAAACTTCTCCATCAGTTGGGTCATAAAGCTTGATAATGGTACGTCCAGTTGTAGTCTTTCCACAACCAGACTCACCTACTAAACTGAAAACTTCACCTTTATATATATCAAAGCTTACATCATCAACTGCTTTAACGATAAGTTTTGAGCGTCCATAACCACTTTTAAAATATTGTTTGAGTCCACGAACACTTAATACGGGAGTTTCTTCTGTTCTTGCCATCAGCTACTCACCTCTTTACTTGATTCTTTCGTCATGCGTGCAATACGGTTACGAACGATTTCTGGCATCTCTACTTTTGGTGCATGCTCATGTAGTAACCAAGTAGCAGCATAATGGTGTTCATTTACTTTGAAGAACGGTGGTTCTTTTTCAAAATCGATTGCTAATGCAAACGGATTACGGTCCGCAAATGCATCTCCCTTAGGAGGGAAAAGCATGTTTGGCGGTGTACCTGGAATAGCGAATAAACGTTCTGTTGAATCTAAGTCTGGCATTGATGATAAGAGTGCCCATGTATATGGGTGTTTCGGATTGTAGAAAATGTCAAGACTTTTCCCGATTTCAACAATTTTTCCTGCATACATAACCGCAACACGGTCAGCCATATTCGCAACAACACCAAGGTCATGCGTAATAAAGATAACTGAAAGATTACGTTCTTCTTTAAGTTTTTTGATTAGCTCTAGAATTTGAGACTGAATGGTAACATCAAGTGCGGTTGTCGGCTCATCACAAATAAGTAAGTCCGGGTTAGCAGTAAGTGCAATCGCAATAACGATTCTTTGACGCATTCCTCCAGAAAACTGGAATGGATACTGCTTTAAACGCTTTTTAGGGTCAGGTATACCAACCTCATCCATAACTGTTAGTGCGCGCTCTATGGCTTCTTTCTTAGTGACTTTCTTAAAGCGCATTAACAGCTCACGTTCATGGTTTATTTCCTTACGAACTGCAAGTTTATCTTTAACCGAAGTCGCTTCTTTCATTTTTGTTTTAAGCTGCTCAATTTTTTTCTGAGTTTTTGCTTTTTCAGATTTCCATTCAGCGTAAACCTCAGCTTTAGCTTCCTTACGACCTTTTTTGAGATCAATTTTAGCTTCGTGAAGATGCTTGCTAAGTTCTTTCATTTTGGTGTGGTAATGCTTATTCTCTTCTTTAATTTTTCCAGAATTATCCACATCTTTGTTACGTGATGTTTTTGACTTAAACTCAGCCTTTATAGAATCACGCTCTTGCTTAATATTTTCAAGTTTTTGTTGATATTCAGCTTTATACTCTTGCTTCAAACGGATAAAATCTGCTTTTTGTTTCTCATCAGACTTATCAGTATCAACTTTTAATTGGCGTACTTTTTCCATATACACTGATTTTGCATCAATTTTCTCATTGATCAAATGGTTTAAGTCTTTATTGTAATCGAGCTTTAAATACTCTAATGTTTTTGGATCAATACCTTTTTTAAGTGTACGGATGTTGGCACGATGGTTTTTCTTAAGTTCTTTAATGTCAACTTTTGTGTTGATGACATCCATACGTTTCGTATGTGTTCTTTTTTTGTATTGATTTTTTAGGCGTTTCCCATTAATTAACATACCCTCAGTAATTTGTTTTCCTATTTTCATAATTGGATTCAAACTTGACATAGGGTCTTGGAAAATCATACCAATTCTATCACCGCGAATACGGTGGAAATCCTCTTCGTGAATCTTTGTTAGATCTTGGCCTTCATACATGATACTACCGCCGTCGATAATACCATTTCCAGCTAAGATACCCATAATTGCACGGCTTGTAACGGATTTACCACTACCAGATTCACCAACAATTGCTAAAGTTTCGCCTTCTTCAAGATCAAAGCTTACACCACGTACAGCACGAACAAGTCCTTGTGAAGTACGAAATGAAATCGTTAGATCTTCTACTTTTAATTTTGTTTTGTTTGCCATTATTATTCAGACCCCCTTAGTGAAGGATTGAACGCATCTCTTAATGCATTACCAAACATGTTGAAAGTAATCATTAATATTGAGATAACGATCGCTGGGAAGATAGTCAAGTATGGGCGGTTAAGCATAGCGCTTTGTCCATCACTTAGGAGCACACCAATCGATACCCCTGAAAGTTCAATTAAGCCAAACAATCTAAAAGACTGTCCATGTCCAATACCAAAGCCTAGATAAGATAAAGATGCTTCAGTAAATATAACCGCTGGAATCATCAAGATACTTGCAGTAATGATTGTACCGATCCCATTCGGTAGGATGTGACGGAAAATCAGACGCGAGTCTTTAGCCCCTAAGGTTCTTGAAGCTAACACGTATTCACGTCCTTTATATCGATAGAACTGTGTACGTGTAACCCCGGCAACACTTATCCATCCGGAAACAATTAAGATTAGAATAAGTGATAGTGCACCTGGTCCGAATATCGCCATAAATATACTCAGTGTAACGAGCCATGGGATTCGTCCAACAACTTCTGAAAAACGTTCCATGATTAAGTCGACTTTTCCACCATAATATCCGGAAATCGATCCATAAATAATACCTATAGTAATATTAATTGCTGATGCAACAAGACCGAGCGTTAATGATGTTCTTAAGCCTAACCAAGTAAGTGCGAATAAATCTTGGCCTTGTGATGTTGTACCAAAGAAGAAGTAAGGTGTTTCCTCAAATCCTTCCATAAAGCCATGATTATAAAACAAACGGTATGTGTAAAACTCTGTTCCGTCTGGACCTGGAACGCCTGAGTTTCGACCAACAACGCGTGTAATAGGACATCCTTCATTAAAACTCCATTCTGCAGGATTGTCTGGATTAACTTGCGGTTCACCACAAATATCAGCGTTTTCTTCAATTATTCGGTAATATGTATTCGCAGAGAATGCACGGCTGTATCTTTCACCAAAAGCTGCACCATAATCATCATAGCGGAAATATGCATAAGCGAACACACCATTTGACCGCTGACGCGTACCAGAGACACGTCCACTGGTAATACCCCATTGGCCTAAAGTGTATCCATAATAATGATAACGTGGTTCATCTTCGCGATTATCAAAAACACTAATATAATCAAACATTATTCCACCATTACTGTCTTCAGAGATCACTTGAAAGCGAATTTCTGAGCTGAAGGTCGTTGTACGGTTGATGTTATCAAAGACCGGAATTGATTGTGGTCCCGCTTCAGTAAACGTAGCAATAGTTTGATAATTAGAACCATTTGTTAATAGTTGTAGGTTAACTTTTGAATCTCCAATGATATCCAATATTTCAAAGTCAATATGTGGCTCAAAATTCGGATTAAAACTTACAGACTGACTGTTAGAAACTGTCATCGTGTAATTACTTGACTCAATATTATAGTTCGTTAAAATCGATGGCGTATTAAATTTCTGAATCGAAATGTCCGGTTTAGCATCAAGATTTTCAGATAAAAACTCTAATCTAAGTGCAGAACTAAAGATGTTCGCATCGATTTCAATTGCATCAAATACGTCTATGTAGTAAGTTCCATTCGAAGTAAATGTATCAAGTATATCAAACGAGTTCCCGCCATCTAGTGATACCATTAATGCGTATTCTTCAATATTATATTGCTGAATATTCTCAATAGTGACTTCTAAAGTCGGACGTGCTGATTCATTAAATGAATATTGACTAGTTGTATTACGTCTAAATAGAAATGCATCATCAACTATTTGCATACCCGCACTAACAAAATCATCAATCATTGTAGGCGGAGTATTATCATCAAAAACTTCTAGGCTTAAACTTGGATTCAGGTTTTCCGCCACATTAGTTACTTCCACCTTAATACGCGATGAGAAAGCATCATCTTCATCTACTAAGTCGAAGATGTCGAAATCATGTATCGCTTCAGGCAAGCGACCACTACCATCGGTAACTGTCAACACCTTTTCAAAGTTCCCATCTTCGTTCGAATCAATTAAAACACTTAATGACCGAATATCTGACTCGCTAGGTACACCTAGCGTTATATATGGATTTAAGGTAGGATCAAAATCATATATATTTTGTGATAACAATGTAATCAATGAAACTTCTCCCGTAACCCGCATAGTAACCTCGCCGCCATAACAACGTTCATCGGTTCTAAAATCACAGGTTTCAGTGACATTATATAAAGTATCCATATCAATAAAATCATGATTATACGTTCTAATTGCAGGATTCTCATGCTCTGCATATGGTAAACCAATACCCGTTTCAGGATCAATGGTACTTCTGTCAACAGGCTGATGTCTAATAAATCGGGTACCGTCCATAAATCCCCAATTCTCAAGTATCGGTACTCGTGGCGGTAAGTTAGTTACATTTGTATGAAAACCAGTCGTTGGTTTTGGAGATATAATTGGTACCAAAATAGCAAGTGAAATGAATGTGAATAAAATAATTGTCGCAATAAGGTTTGTTCTATTTTTCGCAAAACGTGTCATCGCATCACGAAAATACCCTACAGGTTTCGTTTCAAACTTCTTATCGTAGATTTTCTTATCTTTTTCAACTGGTTGAAAATCCGATTTTTTTAAGTTAGCTAATTCTTCTTTATTATATTCTGCAGCCATTATTTTCTAGCCCCCATTCTAATTCTAGGGTCAACAATACCATATGATAAGTCTACTAAGAGAACAGCAAACAAACCAATAATTGTATAAAATGCTGTGATACCTAAAATTAAATTAAAATCGTAATTATTATGCTCCAATGCTTGGATAAAAATACGTCCTGTTCCTGGGATACTATAAATTTGTTCGATAATAACGGAACCACTAAGCAAGCCAACAAAACTTGCGATAACTGATGGCACTAAAGGAACCATAGAGTTTCGCATAGCGTGGCGAACAACAGATTGTGGACGTGTAAGTCCTTTTGTTCTAGCCAAAAGCAAGAACTCAGATGTTAAAACTTCCGTCAATTCTGCACGTGTTAGACGTGTAAGTCCTGCAATAGAGCCAAATGATAAACCTAAAACAGGCAATACCATAGAGGTATACCTTATCGCTCCGGTAGCGTTTGCTGGAGGAAACCGTCGAGGTAACCAGTCAAGCTGATATCCGAAAGTTAATACCAGCAATAGCATAATAACAAAACTCGGAATTGAAATGAATACCATAACCGTAACCGAAATAATGTTATCCGCAAGACTATTTTTCTTAAGTGCTGCCCATATTCCTAATCCAAATCCAACCGGGATATAGAAAATCAGCGCAACAATATTTAACCTTACTGTTACTGGAATACGTTCTGCTAATATATCAAATACAGGACGATTTGCCGAAACAGTCGTAGAAACGCCCCAGTTCCATTCTGTTACAATGTTTCTTACCCATCTAAAGTACTGCGTCGGAATTGGTACAGGTTCCCAAATACGGTATTGAATCGCTGTTTCTCCTGTTTCTGAATCAGTAAATTCTTCACGTAGGTAAAGACCATTTGTTCTTCTTTCATACTCACCTTCGTCAAGCTGTCTAACTACTTCTGGATCTCGCTCTACTCTAGTAGAAAAATATCCATCTGAAACTTGTCGAGCATACCACATATCACGTTCATCCACTTCTGTAGGTGGATATTTAGGCGCGCTTTGCAAAATTACAAAGTTAACCGATAGGA
Organism: Candidatus Izemoplasma sp.; assembly: GCA_007117625.1. Lineage (GTDB taxonomy): Bacteria > Bacillota_I > Bacilli_A > Izemoplasmatales > Izemoplasmataceae > SLQR01. The sequence goes on from SKGE01000031.1 coordinate 26,121, forward strand.
TTGTGACTAAAATTACAAAAATCCAAATAATCCTAATAAGGGTGTATCTAAGCATATTTTCGCCTACTTTCATTAAATTTCTACCAGTAGTAATTTAATATTATATAAAGTCATAAAAATTCTACTGAATGTGCTTTAATCTTATATTAAAATCATTGATGTCTACTATTAAAATTTTGCTTCATATTGTGTTGTTAATCACATTAATACATAAAACAATTACACTTTAAATTTTATACATTAATTTAGTTAAAAAAAGGAACTCATAAAAAAATGACAGATCACATTTAGTATTTACCAATGTGTTTAGATCTATCCCTTAGTACAATAGCATCCACAAAATATTTAATAGTTGGCAACACGATACCGAAATCAAAGCATGTTCACATGATTCAGTAAAATTGTGTTGGTAGTAAAACAGTTATAAATGCATTTCCTTAAGTTTATTCCCTATTTTGGTAAATAACATACAAACCACCTATGCGAAATGCAAGATGGTTTGCATAGTTATTTTAGTGGATATAATAGTTTTATAATGTTGAAGGAATAACCAGGAACGGTTATTCCTTCACATAAATGACAGTTATTCCTTAAAGTGAATCGTTAAATATTAATCTTCCTCTGTTAGAGGTTCGCGACCAAATTCAACTTCTACTGTACCAACAAGAGCACGTTGTAGAGCATTGAATGACCACATTTGTTGTTCATATTCTCCAGTTTCAAAGTTGAAGATTTCAACTTGAATATTGGCAGTTGAAGTGTCGATACCCCAGTTAAGTGTGAATCCACCACGGTTATCATCAGCGAATACATCCATGAATCCTGACGCATTAAGCGTTGATCCTGAGATACCACCGATTGATAAGTGGAAGCGACCTACCATCATCCAGTCAAAGTAAATACCAGGGAAATCTTTAGGTTCTACGTCAACTGTAACTGAGATTCCATACTCGTTAGAATCCGCATCGAATAACCCTTCAAATGAAGACTTGATAAAGTTACCGAATGAAACTTGCGCTTCACTACCACTAAAGATAAGAAGCTCTAACTCAATAACGTCACCGTTGCTGTAAATACCTTCAGCAACTAAATCGTCAAG
>SKGE01000055.1 GCA_007117625.1 Candidatus Izemoplasma sp.
AAAGCTTATAGAAGTGCAAATAACGTTCCCTCCGCTAGAGAGTATTATGAAAAAGCTTTTGAACTCGCAAAAAAGATGAAATCAATCGAGTTCATGCCAAAAATACATAAAGAACTTGCGAGTTTTTATGAAGAAAACGAACTGTTCGAAAAATCATTTGAGCATTATAAAGCTTATTTTAATGTGAGTGAACAAATCGCTGAAAATAGACGTAAAGAAAGAATCAAAAACATTGAGTTTCAAACGCAACTGCAGGATGCCGTTAAAGAGACCAATACCTATCGAAAATTAACCAATCAGCTCGAGAAAAACGTCAAGCAAATGAAGGTTTTAAGCAGTATAGGTCGTAGTATGACTGCAACCCATAATGTTGACCCAATTTTTAAAACACTTTATGATAGTATCAACGATCTTATGACAGCAGATACACTAGCGATTGGGTTTCATAATCAAGAATCAAACACGATTGATGTAGACTTCCTTATTGAGAATCACCAACAACAAAATGCGTTTTCGCTTTCACTCGATAATGAAAAAAGTCTCACCGTCGTTTCATTTTTAAACAAAAGAACGATTCAAATGAATGATGTAGAAAAAGAACATAAAGGTATTATCAAGAATATTTCAGCAACCCGAGGAAACTTAATGTTATCGGCTATGTATGCCCCCATTATCTTTGATGGTGAAGCGATTGGAGTCTTTAGTATTCAAGCTAAACATAAAAATGCTTATTCAGAAACTGATATATTACTGCTTGAAACTTTAGCATCTTACTTAGCCATCGCGATTAAAAATGCCAAGCATATGAAGTCACTGGCTAACCTTAATCAAAGACTTAAAACACTCTCTGAATCCGATGGTCTTACAGGCATTCCAAATCGAAGATTGTTTAACACGACATTTGATTTAATGTGGAATCAATCTTTAGAAACACAAAAGCCCTTTTCAACGCTGTTTATTGATATTGATGATTTTAAAGCGTTTAATGATAAACACGGTCACCTTATTGGTGATGAAGTCCTAGTTAGAGTGGCGCATTTTTTACAAGAGTATAAAGAAGAAAAGTACTTTGTATCAAGGTATGGTGGTGATGAGTTTATTATGCTGTTACCTAATACAAGTATAGACATTGCAACAAAGTACGCTAAAAAACTTCAAGTTGCCTTATCAGGACTAAAACACGGCAAAGGAATCAATCAATCGCTCAAGGTTTCAATTGGTCTTGCGACCGTTACCCCAACTGAAAGTATGAAGCAAGAAACGTTTTTAAAGTTTGTCGATGAACAATTATATGCATCTAAAGATCAAGGGAAAAATAGCGTCACATCAAATACTTATAAAGCGTAAAGATAAGAAAATCTTTGCGCTTTTTTTATAATTTTGATTCTACAACATTTGAAATATCTTTTTTTTATCTTTTATTGTAGATATAATAGGGGAGGGGTGTTCGAATGGAAAAGAATAAGTATTTAGTGTTTTTCTGTGCTAGTACACTTTTAGCAATACCATTATCTATTTTTATAGTCTTTTTATGGCAAGAAATCGCTAGTGTTAATGTTCGATTTGATATTGGAAGATTAGCATTTTTACGAACGGTTGTTTTTATTACATGCTTATCTATGATACTAACAACATTCACACTGATAGCAAGGGTCAATGGAGATATCGATGTCATGGACCTAAACCGAAAGGCTCTAATCTATGCTGTGGTTGCTTTTGTGATCGGTCTTAACGCATTTTTAATAATAGGTGGAAACTTTGTTTCAATGAAGCTAGCCCCACGACAACATATTGAATGTGTGTATTGGCGAAGCATTTCAGCCAATTTGGACAGTGAGTTAGACGGCAATTTGAGCATTAGAGCGTTTGATATTATTTATGTTGAGTCACAAACAGATTATCAAACATACCATGTCTTCAATCTTAACAGTCCACATCAAACAAATGTTCAAACCTACGAGGTTGAACCTCTGCATGCATTCGAAGATCAGTTGATTTATGATACGGCTCATCTTACAGAAAGTCATCGATTTGCAAAAAGCCATGCGTGTCAAACGTTACTCTCCGGCGAATCTTTAAAATCAAATACAGTTTATCTCATTCAAGGTAACATGAATCATAGTGATTTAACTGTATACGCGGTAAGAGAAATCCCTGGTTATGACATGAGTTTACAACTTGCTGAACAATCGAGTGACGTTAAGAATTTACTAGAAAACATCACAAGGATTCCCATCGAATAACCAGTCGTTCAGACTGGTTTTTTATTGCAGTTAATTTGTTAAAGAACACAAAAAGTGCTTAAATAAAAGTAATGGATAGCCATACAAGCTCAGCCTCGCACATCAGAACTAAGTTACCGCGTTGGATTTGAATGAGTAGCGGTACTTGAACAACAACCGGGTTAAAACTTAGGTATGACTGGCAGGTTTGCACGCTATCGTAGCAGTCAAAGCTGCAAGGAGTGAAAGCACTTTCCTTCGGTATATCTAAATTAATTATACCACTAGGACTCTGATCACACTTGAAGTAAATAGATTTAACTGGTGTAAATTCAAGTAAGAATTTACATACATATTATACGAGGAGTGGTTTTATGAATATTATAGATCGTGCACAAGGTGCTTTTATAGGAGCTTTAATCGGAGAAGCTTTAGGAGTTGGACCACATTGGTATTACGATTTAGATGAGTTGAAAGAAAACTATGGCTCTTGGATCGATGATTATACGTACCCAAAAGATGATCGCTATCATGCGGGATTAGAGGCGGGAGAGATATCACAACCAGGCTTTATCATTGAAAAAATGGCAGCGTACCTTGTACAAGAAAAAGGGTATCAGAAAGACTCATTTACAAAGATGATGGATGAAGTACTGTTTCCACATATTGATGGGACCCCTATGGGAGGAATTGGTGGTTACACATCACAGATGATGCGCGAGGTGTATTATCAACGTGTGATCAAAAAAAAGTCATGGGATGAGGTCGCATCAATTAGTGATACGACAGAATCTCTTGAGCGCAATATTCCAACTGCGATTTACTATGCATTGGACTTAAAAAAACTTTCCTATACTATTGCAGAAAACACGGCATTGACTCAATCAGATAACATTACAGGCTCACTGAGCGTAGCTTTTAATTTAGTTCTTGCTATGCTTATACAAGGTCATAAACTCGATACCGATATATCACATAAATTAATGAAAAAAGTTTACAGCCATGAACTGCCATTTTATCATGTGACCTCTAATAACCTAGGCATGCCTAAACATGGTGAAGGTATTCGCTTAAACAAAGGGCTTTTTGCCTCACCAGATGCTTTATTATCACCTTCTTATATGGCGAGAGCCGCAGCAGATGACTCGATTGTTATAGAACCGGCTTATAAAGTATCTATTGTCTATGGCATGCCGTGTGCGATTTATCATATGCTACCACCGAGTTATTATCTCGCTGCAAAGTTTAAAGATGACTTTGAAAGCGGCGTTTTACACGCCCTTAATGGCGGGGGTCAAAACCAAATACGAGCGATGTTAACAGGTGCTCTAATTGGAGCTCAAGTAGGGTTGAGTGGAATTCCTAAAATGTTTATTAAAGGGCTTAAAAGACATGAGCAGTTTTTAACTCTCGCTGAGAAGTTAACGGCACATTTATACGATTAGAAGAGATGTCTTAGACATTTCTTTTTTCTTAAAAAGAACAAAGCAAGCCCGATGTTTGAATGGTCATTGGGAGAGATAATCCATGTCAAAGGTAAGGGAGTTTTAATCGAAATATGTTTTTTAATCGCTAATCGCGTTTATAATAGAATAAAGGTACATATTGATAAGGAGTATCGTATGAAACTATTAGATAACATACTTAATCAAGTTAACCAAGCTTCAAATCGTAAAACGAAAACCTATCGTGATATTGCGAAGATGTTTAAAAATGACATCAATGAACTTACTTTGGAAGCGGTCTATCATTTGTGTGAAGCGCTCTTAAAGCGGAATAATCATCCAGAAACCATCGTGGCTTATCAGATTATTTTTGATCAACGCAAAAGGTATGGTGCTAGCACATTTAACCGTTTCGAACAGTGGATGTATGATTATGTGCAGGATTGGTGGGACTGCGATGATTTTATGACGCATGCTTTTCAATATGTTTTAATACAGTATCCAAACAATCTGTCAAAGATTAAAGCGTGGGTACACCATACACGCTTTGCAGTTCGTAGAAGTGCTGCAGTCATTTTGATAGTGCCGGCTCGTAGAGGGCTTATTGATAAGAAGTTGATCTTTGAAGTATGTGATTTGCTTAAAAATGATACGCATTATTTAGTGCAAAAAGGCTATGGATGGTTGCTAAAAGAAGCGAGTAAATCGTATCATGATGATGTTGTGAAATATTTAAAGGAAAACGTACAAACGATGAACCGGATAGCTTTTCGTTACGCGTTAGAAAAATTACCAGAAGACGAAAGAAAAGCTCTGATGCGTCTATAGTGAAACGTTCTATCGAGACAACGAAAAGAAAGAGGAAGTTTATGAGAATTAATTTTACAGTAAAACGAAGCGCTTTTTATGTATTCGGCTGTTTTTTGACAGCTTTTGGAGTTAACTTACTGCTAAGGTCCGATTTAGGGGCGGGTCCATGGGACACGGTTACCTATAGTCTAAGTGCTTTAAGTGGCTTAACGCTAGGAACTTCGAGTGCTTTGATCAACGCGTTATTGATTTTATTTATCATTGTTGCCAATAAAAAAATGAGGTATTTTTTACTCGTTGTACCTGCTTTTTTTATTTCAGTATTTATTGATGTGTGGGATTTATTAATTTTAGGGGATTTTTATCCTAATATTTTATGGCTAAAACTACTGTTTTATATCAGTGGGTTTTATGTGATTACTTTAGGGCTTGCCATTATTGTTGCGACTGATTTCGTGGCGATGATTTTTGAAGAGTTAACGCACACTTTAATGAGACTCTTTAAAATAAAACAGTTTGCCTATGTTCGTATATTTTTAGAAACATTTGCAGTTTTAACTGCGATGATTCTTGGAGCGATTGCTAGTATTGGGTTTGGTGCTATCAATATAGGCACAGTCATTATGGCAATATTTATTGGACCTATTATCGCTATAAACTTAAAGTTCATCATAAAAATCAAACATGCATTTGTGAAGTCAAACGAAGAGAGGTAATAGATGAAATTAAAGATGAAAAATGGTTCGTTAGAATACGCAACAAAAGAAGATGTTGAAAGGCTTGCAAACTGGTGGGCCGATGGTCGTGTGATGGAACACGCAGGGTTTCCAAAGGGATTAAGAACAAACAAAGAAAACCTAGCAAAGCGTTTAGAAAAACAAGCAATAGATTCTGTTTTATGGATGATCAAAGATTCACAACAACATCCTATTGGTGAAATGAACCACACAATCAAAGATGGAGTTGCAACGCTTGGTATCAAAATTTGTGACTTGAAATCACAAAACAAAGGCATGGGCAAAACGGCCTTGAAAACATTGATTCGTTATCTCTTTCAAACGTTTAAAATCGATAGAATGTGGCTAGATACTATGATTGAAAATAAAAGAGCTCAGCATGTGTATCAATCATTACATTTTAAACAAACAAAAATTAATAAAGCACATTGGAAAGACCAACTCGGAAACATGCGGACGAGTGTAGAGTTCGAACTCTCTAGAAAAACTTTTCTAAGAAACGAGGGGTTCTTCAATGATTAAGCTAATCTCACAACGAATTTACTTAAAGGAGTTAGAAAGACAAGATTGTCATAAGCTTTATAAGGCAACTGACTTTGATCCTAACACTGAGTATCAAAAGCCACTACCGTATTCGAAAGCAGCTGCGGACAGTTGGTATGAGGAAATCGTTGAAATGCAACATAAAAAACATGTGAGGCTAGGCATTTACATAAATGATGATGAAGTGATTGGTGATGTTGCCATTCAAGATATCGATCATGAACATAAGCATGCGACGCTTGGCTTAAGTATCAATGCGTTAAAACATCGTAACCTGGGCTATGGTAAAGAAGCGCTTGAACGAATCATAAAATACGGTTTTGAAACGTTGAAGCTTCACCGTCTTGAAGCAGAAACAAGTAGCCTTAACAAACCGGCTCAAAAAGTGTTGGAAGATTTAGGATTTCATCACGAAGGAACCAAACGAGAAACCATCTTCTATCGAAACCACTATCATGATACATTGATTTATGGATTGTTAGGGGATGCCTATGCTCAAAAAAGTAAGTCTCAATCGAGACTTACTTTTTAATAATTTTTCTTTACCTCAACAACTTTTTCTCCAGAAAATAAAATAGCAGTCATTGGAATCAAAAGAAACGCGAGCCAGCTTATATGATAGGCGTTTAAGTATTCACCGACTAAGAAGAAGATGATGAGGGCTATAAATGGCATAAACGCAACGAGTTCAATGTGTTCTTTAAGAAAGTATTTCGAGTAAAGCAAAGAACCAACTGGAAGTGCTAAAAACATCAACCACGTAGGGTGCCACATTTCGTGTGTGACACCTATATAAATATAAATAGCTAACAAAAGAATCAAAGCAATCACATTGAGTGCGAGAAGTCGCAACGATTTATACTTGTTGTCCCATATAATTGTAATTTCACCAGATAAAATGCCCATTACTAGAATCGGTAAAAGGATTAAGAAAGCGTAAAAGTTACTCGGTTCAAAAACGAGTGTGTAAATGATGAAAAGTGTCATCGCAACGAATGTGTAGAGTCCAAAGATTTTATTAATCAAATGGCGACTTGATAAAAAGCCCAGTGCAGGAATGATTAAAAATAATGCCCACATAGGATGCCATAAGCCTTGGTAAGTACCGAGTGTCATGAATCCAATCAATGCGATGAACGGACTGAGAGCTGTCAGTTTTTCCAATGGATTATGGACTTCTAGTAAAATTGCGGTCATGGGAATGAGTAAAAAAACCATCCATCCTGGGTGCCATGCATCAAAATAAAAACCTGTTATAAAAAAGACAATTAAAGCAATAAAAGGGCTAAGTGCTATAAGTTTTGAATCTTTTGAAGCGTGACTTTTGTTCTCTTTACGAATCGATCTTGCGATTTCTTTTGGCTTTCCAAGTCTTTCAATAAAGGTTGTCTCATCCTCACCCCGATCGCTGGCTTCTTGAATCATCAATGTGTAATCTTCAATAATTTCATCAATTTCAGATTTTGAGAAATCTCTGTCGCTTAAAGCGTTGGATAAATCTTTCATAAATTGTTTAAGTGTCATTTTTATTCCCTCCTAATAGTATTGAAACCTCTTTTTGAAACGAATGCCAATCATGGTAGAGCTTTAAGTAGTGTTCTTTTCCTTTTTCCGTAAGTAAGAAAATCTTTTTTGGTGCTCCCATCTCACCGTATGCTTTTTTATGGCTCAGGTAAGCTTCTTTTTCTAGCCTTCTCAGCAGTGGATAGATTGTGTTTTCATTAACATGCAAGCCTTCGCTTAATAAGATGATTAGGTCATAAGCACTTCTTGGTTTTTCTTCAATGAGATGTAGCAGTATTAAGTCGAGAACTCCTTTTTTAAACTGTACATTCATAATTACCTCCTACTTAATGTGTTTAACACAAAGTGTAATACACAATAAGTTTAGCATACGTCTTAAGTCATTTCAATAGAAAGTTTGCAAAGTTATGGAAACGATAGAATGATGACAGTTGTAGCATAAGAAGTAGCATCAGTAAATCTTATTGGTACATTCAAAAGTGTTAATGTGTCAAGTCAAGTAGCCGTCTCGAAACATTCGTGGTTGATGGTTTTTGTTAAGTTTAAAATAAAGTATAGAAAAAAATAGACCGTTTAGATGTTTAAATCTAAAGGTCTATTTAAGTTGGCGTAAAAATTAGCTATTTTTCTTTTGTTAGAACTTTGTTGATGAATAGATCAACAATCGCTGCATCAAACTGCGTTCCAGCATGTTTACGCAGCTCTTCAATTGCTTCAGATTTTTTAATTGCTTTTCGGTAGGGACGATCTGAAGTCATCGCTTCATAAGCATCTGCGACAGAAATGATTCGAGAAAATAGTGGGATGTCATCGCCTTTAATTCCATTTGGGTAGCCGTTACCGTCAATACGTTCATGATGGCTCATAGCATACTCAGCTAAGTTGCTGTAACGGTCGGCAGCTCGTAAGATTTGATACCCATTGAGCGTGTGGTTTTTCATTGTCTTCCACTCATTAGGGGTTAGCTTTCCTGGTTTATCCAAGATTGCATCTGGAATAGATATTTTACCGATATCATGGTATAACCCAGCAAATTCGAGTTCTTTTACTTCATCTTCTCGTAAGTTTAGTGCTTGTCCGATTTGCTTGCAGAAACGACTGACGCGTTCTGAATGAACTTTTTCCTCGTTAAACTTATCTTGAAGCGTTTCTAAGATACTTGAGATGGCATCATTTTTTAGACTATGACTTGATAGTACTTTATTTTTGTACATATTGTTTTCGGCTTTGCTTAATACGGTTCTAAGTTTATTTTTTTCAGCTGTTTTGATACTATATCCAATTGCCATCGATAAAGCAATATTTTCAATGGTTTTTTCAGAAATTGATTGGGTGATAATGCTTATATAATTTGCCATTTTGTCATCATCTGTGTTAGGACAAATCATCGCAAACTCATCGCCACCAATCCTCGCGATAAAATCGTTTGGACCTTTAGTTTTAAGGAGTAATTTTGCAACAGCTTTTAGAGCCCTGTTCCCAGCGCTGTGCCCAAAAGCATCGTTAATAAGCTTAAGTCCGTTTAAATCCATGATTGCGATTCCTAACGGGTAATAGGTGGATTGA
>SKGE01000001.1 GCA_007117625.1 Candidatus Izemoplasma sp.
TATGAACGCGCCTATGAAACGTATGGGAAACCACTACCGCCACTTGTGAATGATCGACTAGAAAAAGAGATGAAAAGTATTTTAGAGAATAAGTTTTCTACTGTCTACTACATTTCGCATCTCTTGGTTAAGAAGTCGCTTGATGAGGGATACTTAGTTGGGTCTCGAGGTAGTGTTGGTTCAAGTTTGGTGGCGACGTTTATGGATATTACTGAGGTGAATCCATTACCGCCGCATTACGTGTGTCCGAAGTGCCATTTTTCTAGTTTTAAAATGAGTCCTGATGAGAAGAAAAATTATGGTGTTCGTGATGATGAAAGAGCCCATCAACAGTTACTTGATGACGTTTCGAGTGGCTTTGATTTAAAGCCGCTAACATGTCCGAAATGCGAACATAACATGATAAAAGATGGCCATGATATACCATTTGAAACGTTCTTAGGATTTAGGGGAGATAAAGTTCCGGATATTGATTTGAATTTCTCTGGAGATTATCAACCGGTGGTTCATGAGTATATTCGTAGTCTTTTTGGCGTAGATCGCGCCTTTAGAGCCGGTACGATTTCGACGGTTGCGGATAAAACTGCTTTCGGATATGTCAAAGGGTATGTCGAGAAAAAGAATCTTACCTTGCGAAAAGCAGAAATTGAACGTCGTGCGAAGGTGATTGCTGGAGTTAAACGTTCAACTGGGCAACATCCTGGTGGTATCGTGGTTGTTCCTAACTATAAAGAGATTTATGATGTTACACCGGTGCAGTATCCTGCCGATGCTGTTGATTCGAAGTGGAAGACGACCCATTTTGATTATCATGCTTTTGAAGATAATCTGTTTAAACTCGATGTGCTTGGGCATGATGATCCGACGATGATTCGTTATTTAATGGACTATGTTAAAGAAGACCCTATTAGCTTCCCGTTTTCTGATGCGAGAGATATTCCAATTGATGACCCGAAGGTTTATCAATTGTTATCAGGGACTGAAGTGATTGGATTAAAACCATCGGATATCAATAGTCAGGTGGCTAGTTATGGCGTTCCTGAGATGGGGACATCATTTGTCCGAGGGATGCTAAGAGATTCTCGGCCACAAACGTTTGCTGATATTGTTAAAGTGTCAGGACTTTCACATGGAACCGATGTATGGTTAAACAACGCTGAAACGTTGGTTACAGGTAAAAATGTCAAGTTTGGTAAAATTCCTTTCAGCGATGTTATTGGTTGTCGTGATGATATTATGGTTTACTTGATTCAAAATGGATTGAAGAGTGAAGTTGCCTTTGAGATTTCTGAGTTTATTCGTAAAGGAAAAGCCGCCAAACAACCAGACCAGTGGGATGGGTATAAGATTGTTATGCGCGAGCATGGCATCCCTGAATGGTATATTTGGAGTGCTGGACAGATTAAATACATGTTTCCGAAAGCCCATGCGACAGCGTATGTTATGATGGCTTTACGGATTGCTTGGTTTAAGGTATACCGTCCGATTTATTTTTATTCTGCATATTTTTCGAAACGCGCACGCGACTTTGATTTGGTTGCGATGCAAGGTGGCGAGTATGCGATTGAAAAAAGAATGCAAGCCATCGATGAGAAAGGCAATGCAGCGACGGATGTTGAAAAACGTTTATATACCGTCTTAGAAGTTGCGCTTGAGATGGTGAAGCGTGGGTATAGCTTCAAGCCAGTCGATATTATGCAAAGTGCAGCAAGAGATTTTGTGATTACCGATAAGGGTGCATCACTGAGGCTTCCGTTTGTTGCCTTGGATGGATTAGGGATGAAAGCGGCGCAAACGATTATTGATGCCCGTGAAGAAAAAACTTTCAACTCAAGAGAAGATGTTAAAGCACGTACGAAAATTTCTAAAACCATATTTGATACGTTAGAAGCTTTGGGCGCTTTTGGTGAGTTGCCTGAGTCAGGACAAATTAATTTATTTGATATAGGTTAAACATGCGTGTTTTTGATATAATTATTTTAAAGGAGTGATTTACATGAGATTTAGAACAATGAACCCTGTGTTTAGACGCGTTAGCCATGAATCGGCTTTTGCGACAGAAGATGCAGCTAGCTACAGTGGTGTTATTTCAAAAAGTGCGTTATTATTAGCGATTATGTTTTTCTTTGGAGCGCTTAGCATGAACCGTTTGATTGGCCAAGCAGAGTTACCACCAGGTGGTATCGCGATGCTTATTGCTGCACCCATTATTGGTTTGATTTGTGTGATTGTCGCAATGACAAAACCACAAGCAGCGAGAATTGCATCGATCATTTATGCGGTTGCACAAGGAACTTTCTTAGGCGTTATTTCAGGGATGTATGAAATCATTTATCAAAACCATATCGTTGCAACTGCACTCGTTGCTACAGGTGGTGTGTTTGCTGCGATGTTATTCTTATATGCTTCTGGGCTTGTACGGGTTTCGAATATGATGCGTAAAATTTTGTTTACGGCATTGTTGGGGCTTGTTATTACAAGTTTTGTTTTAATGCTTTTATTCGCTTTTGGTGGATTCAGCTATGAGCAAAACATTGGACTTATTTTTGCGATTGTAGTGATTAGTGTGATTGTCGCATCGCTATACTTGCTGGTGGATTTTGATAATATTGAACGTATGGTAAAAGCTGGTGCTCCTAAACACTATGAGTGGGTTTTATCGCTTGGATTGTTGGTTACATTGGTGTGGCTTTACGTTGAGTTATTACGTTTGATTGCAATCTTACAACGCCGTCGTTAAACACGCATTTTCATGCGTGTTTTTTTGTGCAATCGTTTACAAAGTGCCTGGATTTTGTTACATTAAAATAGAAAGTGAGGAGATTATTGATGGAAAAATGGAGTTTAGATGCGCTTTACAAAGGCTATGATGAAGCGTTTGAAAGTTCTGTAAAAGCAATTGAAAGTTTGATTGAGGAAGCAGATGCGTTTGCGACATCACTCGATCAAAAAGGGGATGAAACCAAGCGTCTAAAACAGTATATTGATTTAGCATCAAGGTTACGCTCAAAGATGTTAAAAGCATATGCTTACGTGAGTTTGCGTTTATCAACGGATGCACAGGATGAAGACTCGAATGCTTGGATGAATAAGATGCAACAGCTTTCAAGTAAGACAACGGATTATACGACAAAGGTATCGAAATGGATTCCTACGATTGAAGGTTTAAGTGAGCTTATTGAAAATGATGCAGACTTAAAACCTTTTGCGTTTCATTTAGAAAGTATTAAAGATCGTGCTAAGTATGTTTTATCGGATAAAGAAGAGCGGATTATTTCTAAACTGACACAAACTGGTTCAAGCGCTTGGGGAAGATTGCAAAGTTTATTGACAAGTATCGTTGAAGTTGATTATGAAGGACAAGTTGTTACTTTATCAGATATTCGAAATAAAGCCCACAGCAAAGATGCTTCGGTGCGTAAAAAGGCTTATGAAGCGGAGATTGAAGCATATAAGAAAGTTGAACATGCCGTTGCCGCAGCTTTAAACAGTATTAAAGGTGAGGTCAATGAGGTCTCTAGTTTGCGTGGTTTTGAGAGTCCTTTAGATGAAGCGGTTTATAATTCGCGCATGCAAAGAAAGACCTTAGATGCTTTGATTCGTTCGATGGAGAAGCACTTACCGATGTTCCGCAAGTATTTAAAGCGTAAAGCAGAGATCTTAGGTCATAAAAATGGATTGCCTTGGTATGACTTGTTTGCACCGCTTGGGAAAAGCAATCGTGAGTTTTCATCGAAAGAGGCGATTGACTATGTGGTTAAAAACTTTAAAACATTTGGGGATGATTTGGCTTCTTTAGCTGAGCGTTCTTATAAAGAGTCTTGGATTGATTTTACGCCGAGATCTGGAAAGCGTGGAGGAGCTTTTTGTTTCAATCTTCACCCAATCAAACAAAGTCGTATTTTAATGAATTTTGATGGTTCATTTTCAAATGTTATTACGCTTGCGCATGAACTTGGACACGCCTATCACGGTGATCGTATTTTTAAAGAGCCAATTTTGAACTCAAGCTATACGATGCCAGTGGCTGAAACGGCATCGACGCTTTGTGAAACCATTGTTAAAAAAGCTGCACTAGAAGATTCTAGTGGTGAAGAACAGTTGTTTATTTTAGAACAATCGTTGATGGGAACGACACAGGTCATTGTTGATATTATGTCGCGTTATCTATTTGAAAAAAATGTATTTGAAGCAAGACAATCAACGCCAATTTCTCCGCCTAAACTGAAGGCGATGATGCTTGAAGCTCAAAAAGCTTCTTATGGGGATGCTTTGGATGAAAACGTCATGCATCCATATATGTGGGTAAATAAAGGACACTATTACAGTGGTGGTTTAAGTTTTTATAACTTCCCGTATGCCTTTGGATTGTTGTTTGCAAAAGGCTTATATGCGAAGTTCCAAAGTGGAGGAAAAGCATTTGCGAAAGATATTGATCACTTGCTGCAAAAAACGGGACAGATGTCGGTTGAAGATGTAGCTGCTCTGGTCGGTATTGATGTGAGCGATGAAGCCTTTTGGGATGCATCTTTAAAGGTGATTGAAGATGAGATTAATTTGTTTTTAAAGATTACTGCATAAAACAGTCGGCTAAATGCCGGCTTTTTTATGCTTCTTATTGAAAACTACCTTATCTTTGTATATAATAGTCATAACACGTTGAATGGACTGTGTGTTTTAAGACGGTTTCTAAAGAGAAAGGCGGGTGCTGCGACGCCTTGAAACTGAAAAACACTTCACCCATGAGTGATGCTAATCCCATCCGTTGTTCCGCGTTAAGGGAAATGAGTGCTGGCAATGCCAGAATTAAGGTGGTACCACGGAGTAATTCGTCCTTTCTTTAGGACGATTTTTTTATTTTATAGGAGGTAATACAATGGATTTGAAGAAAATCATTTCGGAGCATGAAACAAAGCTTAAAGATGCTTTGAAAAGTGTCGATAAGATTGAAGCACTTCAAGATGTTAAAGCACAGTTTGTGGGAAAAAAAGCTGAGCTTAGTAAACTGATGCGTCATATGAAAGATTTACCGAACGAGGAAAAACCGGCTTTTGGTCAAACCATCAATGAAGCGAAACAGTATTTTTCATCGTTAATCGAGACAAGAAAAACTGAAATTTTAGAGGAAAGATTACGCCAAAAACTTGCGCAAGAACGGATTGATGTGACCCTACCTGCACCTGATTTTAGTCCAGGAAGTCCACATCTTCTAAGAACGGTTATAGAAACCGTTGAAGATTTATTTATTGGTATGGGCTATTTGGTCAAGGAAGGTCCAGAAGTTGAGAGTGATGAGTTGAATTTTGAGAAGTTAAATCTTCCTAAAGATCATCCTGCGCGGGATATGCAAGATAGTTTTTATATTACCGATGATACCTTGCTGAGAACGCATACCTCGCCTGTTCAAGTCCGTACGATGCTTGCCTATGGGGGAAAAGAGCCTGTAAAAATCATCTGTCCAGGGAAAGTCTATCGTCGCGATGATGATGATGCGACGCATAGCCATCAGTTCATGCAAATTGAGGGGCTTGTGGTGGATACGGATACATCGTTAGCAGATTTAAAAGGTACGCTACTCGCGGTGGCACAGAAGATGTTTGGTAAGGATCGCCGTATTGTCTTAAGACCTTCATACTTTCCTTTTACTGAACCATCTTTTGAAGTGGATGTCACGTGTTCGAACTGTGATGGAGCAGGATGCAACATGTGTAAACAAACGGGGTACATTGAGATTTTAGGTGCTGGCATGGTGCATAATAATGTTTTAGAGGCGGCTGGATATGACAGTACGAAGTATCAAGGGTTTGCGTTTGGTATTGGTGTCGAACGCATTGCGATGCTTAAATATGGGATTGATGATATTAGACACTTCTATGTGAATGATCTTAGGTTTAATAAGCAGTTTAAAGGGGGTCAATCATGAAAGTTTCGATGCAGTGGTTAAAAGATTATGTACAGATTAATGAGCGCGCTTCAGTGGTGGCTGATAAGTTTACTTTGTACTCACAAGAAGTTGAATATACGAAGCAACTGGTCGATGCGACGAAGTTGGTTGTAGGGTATGTTAAGTCGTGTGAAGCCCATCCAGATGCTGATAAATTAAGTGTTTGTAAGGTTGATGTTGGTACTGAGGTATTAACAATTGTTTGTGGTGCACCGAATGTTGATCAAGGACAACATGTGATTGTTGCAAGAGTTGGTGCGGTGTTACCGGGAGATTTTGAAATCAAAGAAGCGACGATCCGTGGGGTTGATTCGAGTGGGATGATCTGTAGCTTAGATGAACTTGGGATTGAGCATAAGTACCATAATGAATCAGGTATTCATGTGATTGAGGGTGAAGTGACAGTGGGTGCGAATGCATTGTCTGCACTCTATTTAGATGATGAAATCATTGCCTTAGACCTTACACCGAACCGTATGGATTTACTTTCTATGCATGGTGTTGCGTATGATGTGGCGGCGATATTTGATAAAGAACTGAATATTCCAGAGGTTAGATTAACTTATAGTGACTTAAAAAATCCGATGAAAATACGCACCGAGACTGCCGCATGTATGAGTTATTATGGTTCTGTGATTGATGACATTGAGGTGAGGCCAAGTCCTTTATGGATGCGTGCTCGATTAATTGCTGCAGGGGTGCGCCCCATCAATAATGTGGTTGATATTACCAACTATGTGATGATTGAAACGGGTCAGCCGCTTCATGCCTTTGACTACGATTTATTCGATAGTGATGAAGTTGTGGTTCGTTTGGCAAAGCATGATGAAACCTTTGTGACTTTAGATGATAAAACGCGTGTTTTAACGGACCAAGATATTTTGATTACAAATGGTAAACGCCCAGTAGCGCTTGGAGGTGTGATGGGTGGTGCGGATACTGAGGTGCATGATCAAACGCGCACGATTTTGTTAGAATCAGCGGCATTTAATCCTTTAAATGTTCGGAAGACTTCGACGCGACTCGATTTAAGAAGTGAGTCGAGTTTGCGTTTTGAAAAAGGCATTGATTTAGGTAAAACTAAGTATGCTTTAGACCGTGCTACGGAGCTTCTCATTAAGTATGCAAATGCTTCAGTGCGTAAAGATGTTGCGTATTTTAATCATGTAGCTACGGAAGAGAAAGTCATTGATGTGACACTCGATAAAATAAATCGTGTCTTAGGTAGTGCGTATACAGAAGCGCATGTAGCGCATGTACTGAAGCGATTACGATTTGATTTTACGGTTAGCGATGGATGTTTTAACATTGTTAAGCCTTCACGCAGACCGGATTTTGAAACCTATCAAGATATTATTGAAGAGGTAGGAAGAATTAGTGGGTATGGTGATCTTCCAGCGACGTTACCACGGACGGTGACAGTGGGTGCGCTAACGCCTTTACAAAAGTTTAGACGTAGTTTAAGGAGATTGTTGAATGGGTTAGGGCTTGATGAAGTTATCACTTATAACCTACAAGATAGTGAAAAGGTTCATAAGTTGGTCTTAGACAAAACGTTACAACCGATTAAGGTTAAACATCCGATGTCGCAAAATCGAAATGTTTTAAGATTAAGTCCTTTATATGGTATGGTTGAAGCTGTTTCTTATAATGTTGCTAGAAGAAGGGATTCGGTTCATATCTTTGAACTGGGAACGCGTTATACAGAACATCACGAAAGAGAAGTCTTAAGTATTGCGATGCATGGGACGTATCAAAACCGTTATTGGCAATCGACGCAAACGCTAAATTTCTATACCATTAAAGGTATTTTTGAAGCGGTCTGTAAGCACTATAATATCGATTCGCTCCGCTATGAGCAAATTGAAGCCGATGATTATCATCCCTATCAAACGGCGCGAATATTCCTTGAAGATCAAGCGATTGGTCATATCGGAAAAATGCACCCTAGTTTGAGTGCTGAATTGGACTTAGCAGATGTTTATCTGTTAGAGGTTGATTTAGAAAACTTGGCCGAACATGCGGAAGCTTTGAAGCCGTATGAAGCGATTGAACGATATCCGAGTGTAGAACGCGATATTGCGATTGTTGTTTCAGAAGATATTGCTGCTGGAAAGATTATTGATATGATTCGCAGTCATGCGCAAGTTCAAATGAAGGAAGCTGTTGTGTTTGATGTTTATGTTGGTGAGCGTCTTGGGAAAGGCTTGAAATCATTGGGAATCCGTATGGTTTTCTCTGATCCAAATCAAACCTTAAAGGCAGAGGTTATTGATGATGAAATACAACATTTGATTGAAATTCTTGAAAAAGAATATGATGCAAAACTAAGATAAAAGCGCCTTGGCGCTTTTTCGATGTTGCTAAGAATCGTTTAGTTTTTTGAAAAGGTATGTTACAATTAAGCCATGATATAAAATAGGAGATGAGTTATGAAGAAACTTTTAATCATCATGTTTTTAGTCGTTGGGCTAAGCGTTTTAACCGGATGTTCAAGTTTAAGACGTAGTGCGACTGGGCATTTTGAAGAAGCATTAGAGAATATCTTCGAAGGAATGGATTTGACAAGTGACGATGTCGAGATTCATGAGGTCGAGTGGTTTTCAGTCACTTTTGAACAAGAGTACGACGATGAGGAAAGTTATGCAACTGTGATTGTCTATTATCTAAACATGACTTTAGAAGAGGAAGCGATAGAATTGCTTTACTACTATGCTTATGTAGAAGATGAAGACGGTGAAGTTGACTATGATTTTTATGATGTAGACTTTGGAGATAAATCTGATTTTGAATCGTTTGTTGAGAGTTATGAAGAAGATCTTGAAGCGGCTGAAGCGGATGGTGAAGTTTATCGCTATCGATCAGCAACAGGGTCGATTCGTTCAGGAACTGCTAACCGAGCTTTACGACGCGTGTTGGACTGATAGTTTAAAAGGATGTTTACAGCGTAATCGCTGTAAACATCCTTTTTTTATGTCAGTAAGGTAAGTAACATGGATTTTAGGTCTGTTTCGTTTAAACCGCTGTAGGGTAGTAGAATAGTATTGTTTAGTGCTTTAAAGGTTTTGGTGTAATAGTGGTTTTTTTGTGCTTTTTCAACTATTGATTGGAGCGTTTTTTGATCGTTTGAATGAATTAAGATGTGAAGGTTTGAGTCGAGTCCTGTAATCGTTATGTTTTTGTTGATCGGTAAAGTATTTAGTTGTTCGATGAGGGTGTCTCGTTGTCGTTTTGATAGTGTTGATAGTTTTTTTAGGTGTTTAGTATAGTGACCTTGTTTGATGTAGTCGGCTAGGGCAAGCTGATCGATTTTAGATACCGTTTGAGCCAGTTTAGGAGAACTTTGGTATTTTTTGTATAAGGTTTCAGGCAGGACCATGTAGCTTGTACGTATACTCAGTAATAGGTTTCTTGAAAATGATCCGATGTAGATGACGTTTTGACCTTTGGCTAAACTTTGTATCGACGGTATCTGGTAAGCGTTATATCTAAATATATAGTTATAGTCGTCTTCGATAATATAGGCGTTGTTTGATTTTGTGTAGTTGATCAGTTTGATGCGATCGTTAATGCTTAATACTTCGCCACTCGGGTAAAGGTTCGCGGGTGAGATATAGATGAAGTCTGGCTTATTATCGAGGATTTGGTCGATGGATGTGCACGGTAGTTTTTTAAAGTTTAAAATATCAAACGTTGTTTCTGCACGGTCGAATAATGGAACTAGGTATGCGACGCTTTTTTTGTCTGTGAGCGAGGCGAGTGTTAATAGGTGATTTTGAATGCCTGATGCGATGATGATTTGTGCAGGAGATGTGACTACGCCTCGTTCTGCTTCGAGATGTTTTTGTATCATTTGTCGCAGCGGATATTCACCTTCTGCTTTTGGGGTATCGAACAAGGTATCTTGATAATCATGCATGATGTGTTGGAAGATTTTTCTTAAAGGGGTAATATCAAAAAAATCGGGTCTTTGTTCGAGGTTTATATATGTGCTTGGTTGGTAGGTCGGTAAGCTTTTGGTTTGATGTGTTTTTTTGATGACATCTGTCGGTGAGACGTAGTAGCCACTTTTTGGTTGGCTGTGAATGTAGCCTTCGATCTGAAGTTGATGATAGGCCTTTTCTATGGTGGTTTTACTAATGTTGTGTTTTTGTGATAAAGACCGTATGGAAGGCATCTTAGTGTGTTTTTCTATTTCTTGATTCATGATTCTTTTTTTATAGTGCTCGGCTATTTGTTTGTAAAGGGGTGTTTGGCTAGTTCTATTGACAATCATCTGACCACCTCAAAATTAGGTTTATCTGTCTCTTTTAAACATGACACATTATTATTATAATAGGTTTGCAAGTAAAAAGAAAGGTGTGTGTGCATGAAAACTCGAGATACGAGAGAAATGGTTTATATGGCGTTGTTTATTGCGATGGTGTTTGTGGCCACAAACATTCGCGTTCATTTACCTTTAGGAGCCGGTGGTCTTGTCCATATCGGTACACTAATGATGTTTGCGATTGCGCTTAAGTACGGTAAGGTATATGGTGCGATTAGTGCGGCGATTGGGATGACAATTTTTGATGTTGTGATGGGTTGGGGTGCTTGGGCACCAGGGACTTTTGTGGTTCGTTTGATTGCTGGGTACTTAGTTGGGGTGCTCGCTGAATCGAAAGATGGTCAAGGTAAAATTATGTGGAAAAATGTTGTTGCGATTGCGGTTGGTGGATTTGTTATTGTTGCTGGCTATTATCTGTTTGAAAGTCTATTTATCACGAACTTTTCTGGAGCGTTGGCTAGCATTCCTGGAAACCTAATGCAGCTGGCGATAGGGGTCTTCGGTTTGTTTATTTTAGACTCGCTTCCAAAGCTTGAAACAGCGCCAAATTCTCGATATGAAATGTAAGGAGTAAAACCCTTACATTTTTTTTTGAATTTGGTTGTCAAGCTAGGGTGCATTTGTTAAAATATAGTCGTGCTTATAATACAAATTTAGGAGGCAAGTTATGAAAATTGGTGTACCAAAGGAAATTAAGAATAATGAAAATCGTGTTGGTATTACACCTGCAGGGGTTAGTTTGCTTGTGGCGAGTGGACACGAAGTCTTTGTTCAAAAAACAGCAGGATTAGGTTCAGGAATTTCTGATGAGGAGTTCGTAGCTGCAGGCGCTACGATTGTTGAAACAGCTGAGGATGCTTGGGCGCAAAAGATGGTTATTAAGGTCAAAGAACCGCTACCTAGCGAATATGACTTTTTCAGAGAAGACTTAATTATATTCACATATTTGCATTTAGCGGCTGAGGAAGCTTTAACAAAAGCGCTTGTAGAGTCTAAATGTAAAGCGATTGCGTATGAGACGGTTCAAATTGGAAATTCGTTACCGTTGCTTCGTCCGATGAGTGAGGTAGCTGGTCGTCGTGGTACGATTGTTGCGGCTACACAACTTGAGAAGCATCGTGGTGGACGCGGTGTGTTATTATCAGGGGTTCCGGGGGTATCTCGTGGCCATGTGGTTGTGATTGGTGGCGGTGTTGCTGGGATTAGTGCAGCACGTATGGCGATTGGTTTAGGTGCTCGTGTTACGATTATTGAGTTAAGCGAAGATCGTATGCGTTATTTAGAAGATATTTTTGATAAGGAAGTGACTGTGTTAAAGTCAAATCCTTTGAATATTGCGGAGTCTTTAAAAACAGCAGATGCTGTGGTGAGTACGATTTTAATCCCTGGCGCAAAAGCGGCGAAGATTGTTACGGAAGACATGGTTAAAGAAATGCCGGAAGGTGCAGTTATTGTTGATATTTCAATTGATCAAGGTGGATCGGTGGAGACGATTGATCGCATTACAACCCATGACAATCCTGTTTATGAAAAGCACGGTGTGATTCACTATAGTGTTGCGAATATGCCTGGAGCAACACCGCGCACATCGACGTTTGCTTTGACAAATGCAACGATTCCTTATGCATTAGAAATTGCGAACAAAGGGTATCGTATCGCATGTTTAGATAGTGAGCCATTAATGATGGGAATCAATGTTTTAAACGGTCATGTGACGTATAAAGCTGTTGCGGATGTATTCGGATATGAGTATAAGGACGCTAGAGAAATTTTATTGAAACACGAAGCTTAAATCTAAACCCTCACGATTTGTGAGGGTTTTTCTTTTGGATAGATGAGGTAGGCGGGCTATGTGTTATAATATGGTCAGGTGATGATGATGAAAAACTTATATAATGAAACGTTAAAGTCGTTAGAAAAACATCTTGTAGGAGCGGGATTTAAGGCGTTTAATGCAAGACAGGTTTTTAATTGGATATATCGACATAAGGAAACTGATTTTGATAAGATGTTAAATTTGAGTATTAAGTTAAGAGCGTATTTAAAGGGTACGTTTTGTTTGGAGCAGTTAGAGCTTTTTCATAAGCAAGTGGCGAGTGATCAAACGAAAAAGTATTTGTTTAAGTTAGCTGATGATCATTTGATTGAGGCGGTACTTATGCAACATGATTATGGCAAGAGTTTGTGTGTGACGACACAGGTTGGATGTAATATTGGGTGTTCGTTTTGTGCTTCGGGTCTTGAGAAGAAGGTCCGTAATTTGACGGTTGCGGAAATGGTGATGCAAATTGTCGGGGTTGAAGCAGTTGAGGCAGAGCGGGTTTCTCATATTGTTATTATGGGAACGGGTGAACCGTTTGATAACTATGACAACGTTATGGGTTTTATTGATATTGCAAATTGTCCACACGGGTTTGAAATTGGTGCGAGACATATTACGGTATCGACAAGTGGTATTGTTCCTAAAATAGATGCGTTTGCAGAACGTAAAACGCAAGTGAACTTAGCGATTAGTTTACATGCACCAAACGATCAAGTGCGTTCTAAGTTGATGAAGATTAATGATGTTTATCCGATCGATGCGCTGTTAGATAGTGTGCGCCGGTATGTTGATAAAACCAATCGCCGCGTGACCTTTGAGTATATTTTATTGTCAGGTGTGAATGATCAAATCAGCCATGCGAATGCTTTGTCGGATAAGATTCGCGGGATCAATGCCTATGTAAATTTAATTCGTTATAATCCGGTGTTGGAGTTTCATTACCGTCCGAGTAAAGAAGATGATGCGCAAGCATTTCACCAACAGCTGTTAAAAAGAGGGATTAATGCAACGTTGCGCAAAGAGCGTGGTTCAGATATTGATGCAGCTTGTGGGCAATTGCGTACCAAGGTTAAAAATAAGGGGAATACGTTATGAGATTATTGGATGCTATGGTGGCGTCTAAACAGCCTGTTTTAGTGATTACAGATCCGTATAAAGAGCGAGCTGTTTTAAGGCGAATGGGTGAATCAAAGGTTTTTAAGGCAGTTCAGTTCATGCATGTTCATGAGTTTTTAGAGAAAATCCTTTTTCGGTTTGAGGACCGTGCTGTTTTTGAAGCAGCACGCTTTTTTGATAAAAAACCTGAAGTCGTTGAACCTTGGCTGAAGTTTCTTTATTTAATTGAAGCTTCGAATGCGAAAACGGATCGTTTGAGAGAGCTCTTAGCACTTAAAGATATGTTGGTTGATAAAAGGTTGATTACCAAGTATGATCATACGTCAGTGATGTTTAAAAATAAGACGATTTTGGTGGATTTGGATGATCAGGATGCTTTGGTTCGTAAAGCTTTGACTAAACTTTCTGAACTTACGGAGTATGAGGATTTTTCAACGTATAAGGGTCGAGGGAAAGGGCAGTATTTTGTGAAAGGTTTTTCAACCGTAGAAGCGGAAGTTGCGGTTGCGGCGAATACGATTCGGCAATTGATTGCGGATGGGGTTCCTTTTGAACAGCTTCAAGTGGTGTGTCATGTAACTGAATATACTGCATATTTGAGACGGATTTTTTATCAGTTTGGATTGCCGTTCAATATTCAAACGCAAAGTACGCTATGGCAGTTTGGTATCACTCAAAGGTTTTTTGAAGTTTTGACCGACCACACGGGATCTGCGTTTGCGGCTTTGACGTCTGCTTTAGAAGCTGTGAAACCGAAAGGTGATCTCAAGGTTTATCGGAAGATTATGCAAGTTTTGAATCCATTGGTTTATGAGACGCGTCCTATTGAAGCGCTGTTCGATGAAGTGTTGTTTTTATTAAAACATACCACGGTGAAGCAGCAAGGGTTTAAGGATGCCGTTTGCATAAATACGATGGAAAATATTGATATTGAACGCGTTGAGTATTTGTTTGTGCTGGGTGCGGCTGAGACGTATTTTCCGGTTTTTTCGAGTGAAAATGATATTTTGAGTAAGGATGAAAAAACGCTTATTGGTTACGATTGTGCTGAAACTGAAAACCTTCGCAAGAAACAGTTATACGCTAAGGTGATTGAGTCTATTCCAAATGCTTATTTTAGCTATGCGATGTCAGGGGTTACTGAACAGTACTATCGCGCTACTTTTTTAGAGGATGCTATGGAACGCTATGAGTTCAAACCTTGGGAGGTAGAGCCTTTGGTGAAACAGGTTTATGCAGTTGGTTTTGATAAAGTATTAAGCAAAGAGGCATTGGATGACTTTCTTAAGTACGGTCAAAAAACGGATTATTTAACGATGCTTTATCCAAGGTTTAAAGACGATATTGTTCGGTATGATAATCGTTTTCAATCGCTGCGTTCTGAAACGTTGAGTGAAGTGCTGAAGGTACCTTTGAAGCTTTCGTACAGTCGGCTTAATGTATATTTTAGTTGTAAGTTTCGATTTTTGCTTGAGGCTTTGCTCAAGGTCGATCAAGCAAAGTCGCGTGTGGCTATTGATTTGGGGAACTTTTTTCACCGTGTTTTGGAGGAAGGTTTGTTAGAAAATGAACTTTCGGATGCGTTTTATCACAGTGTTTTAGAGTCAATCTATGAGGGTCGAGAAGATGTCTCTCATAAATCGCGTTATTTTTTGTCAAAGAGTATTGAGATAGTTAAAGATGTAATTGAGGTGGTTCGGTCTCAACATCAGGCATCGAGCTATGAGGTTGAAAAACGTGAAACACGGGTTGAAAAGGGTTATCAAAACGCGGTTTTGTCTGGAATTATTGATAAGGTTTTAGTGAGAAAGACAGATGAAGCAATCGAAAAATATGTTTTGCTGGATTATAAAACGGGTCAAACGACATTGAACTTAAAGCATGCGTACTATGGCTTGAATGCGCAGTTGTTGTTTTATGTGATTTTGCTGTTGCATGAAACAGGAAGTGATGTATCGTCGGTAAGTGGGTTTTATGAGCAAACGTTATTGATGGGTAAGAAAGTGCTCGCTCGATCTGAAACTGAAACATCTATGCGAAAAGAAGCTTTGAAGTGGCAAGGCTATACTGTGCATGATGTCAATGAGGCTTTGATGGTTGATCATAACGCTGATGAAGGTAGTTTTATTCGTGGTATGCGTTTTAAAAAAGCTGGTGATTTTGATAGTAGGGTTAAAACGTTTGATGTTGAGGGTTTAAATAGATTGGTTAAACATCTGGAGAAGTTATTGGATATTGCGATTACTTCGATACTATCAGGTGACTTTGCGATTGATCCTAAACGCGATCAGACTCACAAAGATTTAAGTTGTGCGTATTGTTCGTTTAAAGATGTTTGTTATAAGCGGTCTGAGGATTATCAAACCTTAGAGATTCCTGACAGCGATTCAGAACTTTTTTCGTGGTTAGCAGATGATGAGGAGGGAATCGAATGAAATTTACGAAGCAACAAGCAAAAGCGATTTATACTTCGGGGAAAAATTTGTTGATTAGCGCTGGTGCTGGAAGTGGAAAAACAGCGGTTTTGAGTGAACGTGTGGTTGAAAAAATCCGGCAAGGGATTGAGGTTGATCGCTTGGTGGTTTTAACGTTTACTAATGCTGCAGCAAAAGAGATGAAACTTCGGATTCGAAAGAAGTTGGTTGAGGCTGATGCATCTGCGTATAAAAAAGCTATTGAGAATTTAGATGCGGCGCATATTCGAACATTTGATAGTTATGCGCTTTATTTGTTAAAAACCTATGGCTATGTGTATAACGTTTCTAGTCGTGTTGCCATTGGAGAAACAGCTGCGGTAGAAATTGAGAAACAGCGTATTTTTGATGCGATTTTGGATCGTTATTATGCTTCGGGAGATGCTGCTTTTGAAGCTTTTATCGATGCTTTTGAAGTGAAGGACGATAAACGGGTTAAAACGTTTTTGCTTAGTTTTTATGATCAGTTAAGCTTTTACACAGATATGAATCTAGCATTAAAACGTTTTGGTGAAGCATCGTTTAATGAGGAGCGTTTTGTACAAACTTTTGAGGATTACACGATGCTTTTAAAGGAAATGATTGTTAATGTCAAAGATTCGATCGATGATATTTTATCAAACTGCATGTTTGATGCATCGGTTGAATTTGTCGATCGTTTGAAGGTGTTTTTTACACCGCTTTTTGAAGCTGAGAGTTATCAAGCGATGACTGAGGCTGCATCAAGGCTAGATAAGATTCCGGATTTACGCTCAGTGGCCCCTAAACTTAAAAAAGAAGGTGGCGAAGCTGAGGGGGAATATTTGAAGGAAGCGCGTAAAAATCTTAAAAGTATGTTTGATGCGTTTACTGAACGCGTCGCATATTCAGAAGCTGAGCATCGATCACACTTTTATAAAAGCGGTGAACATGTGGCGATTATTTGTGCGCTTTTAGCTGAGTTTGATGAGCGGTTTATGCGTTATCAAATCGATCATGAGGTTATGACGTTTGCTGCGGTGGCGCGTTTAACGATTCGGTTGTTGGAGGAATATCCTGAGATTTGTGAGCGTTTAAAGCGTGATATTCATGAAATAATGGTGGATGAATATCAGGATACAAATAAGTTGCAAGAGCGTTTTATTGAGTTGATTGCTAGTGATAATGTGTTCCAAGTCGGTGATGTTAAACAATCGATTTATCGTTTTCGTCACGCGGAGCCAAAGTTGTTTACCGACAAGTTGTATAAGTATCAAACTACAGGTGAAGGGGAAGCGATTGCGTTAAATGCCAATTTTCGTTCTCGAAGAGAAGTTTTAGAAGATCTGAATAAGCTTTTTTATGGGGTTATGGATGCTCAGGTCGGTGGGGTTGATTACACCGACGATCAGGCTTTAAAATATGGGAATACCTTGTATGATGAGCATCTTGACGCTTCGGTGCGGTATGGTTTAACGCTTGCGCTTTATGGCGATGATGATGTGTCTGAATATGTAGAGCGAAAACAGTTATCGCTTGAAGAGATGGAAATGTTTTTTATTGCCAAAGACATTGAGTCGAAGGTTGGTCATGTGAAAGTGTTTGATCATGACGCCAAAAAGTTACGTGTTGCACGCTATGAGGATTTTGCGATTTTAGTTGGTGTGGGGACGCAGTTTGATAAGTTTAAAAAAGTTTTTGAGTTAAGTAAGGTGCCGTTGAATGTGATGCGAAGTGCTCCGTTTCTAGCATCGATTGATATTGATTTTTACCGGAATATTTTGAAATTGATTTATGCGTTTTCGGATTCAGATTACTATAGGCAACATCTGAAGCATAGCTTTTTGAGTGTTGCGCGGAGTTTTGTCTTTGATTTTAGCGATGATGTTGTGTTTGATCAGTTGTTAAAGCTTCCATCTCGATTGGGTGTCAACGCAGGGGATATTTTGAGTGATTTTGAACCGTTGTTTAAAGTTGTTGTTGAGCTTGCAAACACCCATGAAGTGATGACGATTGACGAGATTTTTCAAACAGTTTTACAGTCCTTCGATGTTGCTGGTATGCTGACGAAACTAGATGATACATTTGATGCGAAACAACGCATGATGTATTTAGAGATGATTATTAAAAGGTTGTCAGAAACAGGCTATACGCTTAAAGACTTGGTGCTGTATTTTGATGCGTTAGTTGATGCTGATATGGAGGTTGATTTTGATACTTCGAGGCTTGACAGTGATGATGGGGTCTTACTGATGACGATTCATAAATCAAAAGGGCTAGAGTTTCCGTTTGTTTATGTGCCATCTTTAAAGCGTCGTTTTAATCGTGCAGATGAGCATATTGCTGTGTTTGATCATCGGTATGGATTTTTGTTGCCTGTTGCGGAACAAGGGTTGCGAAAATCGTATCTTTTTGATCTTTATAAAGAGCGACAACTTGCTGAAGATGTCTCGGAGCGATTAAGGGTTTTGTATGTCGCTTTGACACGAGCAAAAGAGGCGTGCATTATGCCGTTGTTTGAGGGTGATGAGACGCGGTTCCATAAAGCTGAAAATGGGGTTGTGAAAGCATTAGAAAGACGGAGATATTATAATGCTTATAGTCGCGTTTTACATTCGATGCTCGATGATTTTTCAGAACAAATTGTTCGTATTCAGTTATCAGATTATGGCTTAGATCCGAGTTATCGTGATTATCAAGCTAGCTATAGTGAGGTTGAAGGTGAGGCTATATCAAAAGAGTATCAGCCTCCGCTTGCTTATGAAAAAGCTGTTTCAAGAAAGTTTAGTCATGATATTGAGTCGTTGTTAAGCGCGAGTACTTTAGATGCGATTGCAGAGGGAAATCGTCTGCATGAGTTGTTAGAGCATATTGATTTTATGAAACCATACATGCCGCAGGTTGAGGTGTTGACAGATGAGGTTAAGACGAGAGAACTTTTGGTGGCGTTTTTTGAGAGTTCGCTGATGCAATCTTTGGATATTCATGCGGTGTATAAAGAGTTTCCATTTTTGATTGAAGATGCTGGTGATGTTACGCGTGGGTATATTGACTTGTTGGTTGAAACGAAGACTTCATTTGTGATTATTGATTATAAGCTTAAGGCGATTGATAAAGGGGGCTATTATGCTCAGATTGAAGGGTATCGCTCGGTGTTGTCGAAGATGACATCGAAAGGGATTGAAGGGTATTTGTATTCTATTGTTGATAAACGTTTTATAAAAGTGTTATAAGTAAATTATATAGAGCATGAGGTGGATATTATGGCGATTCAATTAAAGTCTGTTACGAAGGCTTATGGAACGGGCGAGGTTCAGGTCAAGGCCCTTAATGGTGTTGATTTGGAGATTAAGGCAGGTCAGTTTGTTGTTGTCTTGGGACCGAGTGGTTCAGGGAAGAGTACGCTTTTAAATGTGATGAGTGGACTTGATCGGTTGGATGAAGGCAAGATTGTGATTGATGATTATAAGATTCATGAGATGGAAGATAAAGCGTTGACGAA
Organism: Candidatus Izemoplasma sp.; assembly: GCA_007117625.1. Classification (GTDB taxonomy): domain Bacteria; phylum Bacillota_I; class Bacilli_A; order Izemoplasmatales; family Izemoplasmataceae; genus SLQR01. Next base: position 19,144 of record SKGE01000001.1, read on the forward strand.
GTTTCGAAGAAATCATGTTGGGTTTATTTTTCAGCAATACAATCTCTTGCAGACCTTAACGGTTAAAGAAAATGTTTTGATTGGGGCACGTTTGGTCGATGATCCTTTTGATGTTGATCAGCTGCTTGAGGATGTCGGTATGGATGCGCATGCGGTTAAGTATCCTTTTCAGCTATCAGGAGGAGAGCAGCAGCGTGTTTCGATTGCGCGAGCTTTGGTAAAGCGACCGAAGATGTTGTTTTGTGATGAGCCTACAGGCGCTTTGGATGAATCTACTGGGAAAAATGTTTTGGCGATTTTACAAAAGTTAAACCGCTCATATAACACCACTGTGTTGTTGATTACACACAATGCAAGTATTGCTGCACTTGCCGATGTTGTGGTCAAGATGAACTCTGGGAAAATTGTTGATGTTGCTAAGAATACCCCAATTGATGCGAAAGAACTTCGTTGGAGTGAATGATGTTTTTTAAACATGTCACGAGAACGTTTGCGCGACAGTGGTTAACGGTTTTAATGCTTGGGGTTTTATTGGTTGTGAGTGGGTTTATCTACAGTGTGATGTCCTTATCAGTAAGTGCTTTGAAAGAAGCGTCGGATTCGTTTTTTGTGGAGACGAATCAAGAAGATTTTTCTTTGACTACACGATTCCATATAACGGCGCAAGATTTGGAGAGTGACTTAGGGTGTAGCCCTGAGGTTCAAACACCGCTTGTGACGCTTTATCATGAGGATTTCGCTTGTTATGAGGCGGTGATTGAATCGCGTCGTAATATGATAGAAGCGGCTTATCAGAACATTCGAGTTGAACCGCGCTTTTATAAAGATACGTATATTATGGTTCATGATGCTCGTCATCGCAGTAGAATTTTAAAAGATATGAATGAGATGAACCTTAGTATGATTGAAGCAGGTGAATATCCAGAAAGTGGAGAAGTTGCTATCAGTCGGTTGTATGCACAATTGAACAATTTATCGATTGATGATGAGTTGATGATTGGGAGCGAGACATTTTTAATCAGTGGGTTTGTGTTGTTTCCCGATTATAATTTGCCGATTTTTGAGCATTTGTATATGTTTGATAGTGCGAATCAAACCTTTATTTTGATGGCAGATTCAGATTTTGAGAGCTTTGATGCAACTGAACATGTTGAGTTTGCTGGGATTTTTGATGGTGAATATGATGCCTTGGCGTTTGAAACTGAAATGTTTTCATTGTTGTTTGTTGAGCAGGTGGTTTTAACTGAAAACAATCCACGAAGTGGTGCTATTTATGCGGAGCTTGATGGAAGTCAAGCGCTCGGGTTGTTTTTAAGTATTATGATAGCTGTGATTGGGATGATTATTGTTGGGGTCATGGTATCTAAAACGATGAGCGAAGAAAAGCGAACGCTTGGGGTGTTTAAGGCTTTAGGGGTTAAGCCGATTGAGATGGTGTTTCCTTATCTTGTAGCGGTGTTTTCATTTGCGGTGGTGGCTTTAAGTATTGGCTATTTGTTTGGATTTTTGCTTGCGCCTTTGATGCAGTCACTTTATTTGAGGTTTTATTTGTTACCGGAGGCAGAGATTGGGTTTTTAGCGAGTAATGCTTTGATAGCGATTGTTTTACCAACAGTGATTGTTGTTTCGTTAACGTTTTGGAGACTATATCGTATGGTCCATCCTTCGCCGATTTTATTGATTGAACCAAAGATGTTTAAGGTTAAGCCGGTGAAAGCTATATGGTTTAAAAAACTTTTGAGTAAGTTTGATATACTGAGTGTTTTACAGGGGTCTATTTTGATTAGACAGTGGGCCAAAGTTAGCGTTTACGTGATTGGAGTCTTTTTGGGCTTGTACTTAGCTTTTTTAAGTTTAGGCATGCGTGATGTGTTTAACCGTACGATGCATGGATATTACGGGGAACATTTTTATGAGAGTACGGTGTATTGTGATTTTTCCGATGATTGTGACAGTGCTGGTCATGAAAAAGGCATTGAAATAAGTGTGTTTGCGAATGAACAGCGTGCTACCTTGGTTGGCCTTGATGCCGACTCTGAATGGTATGTGTTAAGGAACCGTGCGGGTGAAAGTGTGGTCCCGAAGGTTTCAGAAGGGATTGTTATATCGCGGAGTTTTAGTGATTTAACCGGACTTGATGTTGGGGATGATATAGAGATTCAAGCTTTTGGAGAAACGATGACGTTAGAGGTTTCAGCGATTGCACACGTTTACCCTGGTGAGAAGATTTATTATGACCGTGCGGTGATGAGTTTGCTGGTTACGGGTGATGATCAGTTCTTTAACCGGTTGTATACGGAGTCGCGAGTGGAATCGATGGGGAGTGCTTTGATTGTTCATCGCACTGAGATGATTGAGCAGCTTGATGATTTAAATGTTTGGTATCAGATTATGATTTATATTATGGTTGCGTCTTCGTTGACGATTGCGGTTATTATTATTTATTTGCTGAGTATCTTGACGGTTGAATCAAAGTATTATGAGTTGTCTTTGTTTAAGGTGTTAGGGTTTAATAATAAGGAGATCTCTGGGGTGTTGCTCGGAGGATATATGAAGATTAATGTGGTGGTTTTTGTTGTTGTGATTCCAGTTGTTTTTGTGAGTTTTACGGTTTTGACGAGGATGTTGGTCGCTATGTTTGGGATCTATTTCCCACTTAGTATTGGCTTTTGGGACATTTTGTTTGCTGGAGTTTTGTTTGGTGTGGTATCATTGATTGGTACAACCCATGCAAAATATGTGGTGAAAAAGCGTAGTTTACAGGAAGCTTTGAAAATTTATCAGGTTTAGGAGTGTTTTATGGCAAAAGGTCGAATTATTAAACTGATCGGTGGTCAATATACGGTCAGAGACGAAATGGGTAAGCATACAGTGGTAAAACCATTGGGTGTTTTTAGGCATCAAGCGATTGCACCTAAAGTAGGGGATCTTGTGATTTTTGATGATGATCACATTACTGAAGTTTTACCGCGTGATAATACGCTGGTTCGACCGCCGATTGCGAATGTTGATCAAGCGATTTTGATCCACTCAGCAAAGTCACCTGAGTTTAGTTTCTTTTTGTTAGATCGGTTTTTGACACTCGTTGAGTTTGAACAGATTCGGCCAGTTGTGATTGTAACGAAAATAGATTTATTGCAAGCGGAAGAATTAAATGATTTAAAGGCTTCTTTGAGTTATTATGCTTCGTTTTATGATGTTTATTATACAAGTGTTCATCAAGTTGAAAGTCTTGAACCAGTTAAGCAGTTATTGGATGGTAAAGTAAGTGTTTTTGCGGGACAAACTGGCAGTGGGAAAAGCAGTTTATTGAATGCTTTAGATATTAGTTTGTCCATCAAGACCCAAGAGATTTCTAAAGCGCTTGGTCGTGGAAAACATACTACAAGACATACTGAGCTGTTAGAACTTCATGGAGGCTTAGTCGCAGATACGCCGGGGTTTTCTAAATTGGATTTTTATGATATGGAAGTGGAGGATTTACTGGCTTGTTATCCTGATTTTTTAGCGTTATCAGAGGATTGTAAGTTTCGTATGTGTTTACATATCAATGAGCCTGGATGTGCGGTTAAAGCGGCGGTGAAGTTAGGCGTTGTAATGAAACAAAGATATGATAATTATTGTTTGATTCATGAAGAGATTAAAGGGCAGAAAAAAATCTACCGAAAGAAGTGATTGTATGAAGTTAGCCCCATCTATATTATCAGCGGATTTTAGTAAGTTAAGTGAAGATATTAAAACGATATCAAGTGCTGAGTGGATACATATCGATGTCATGGATGGTCATTTTGTGCCGAATATAACGATCGGACCTTTGATTGTTAAAGCGTTAAGGGGTCATACTGAGCAAGTCTTTGATACGCATTTAATGATTTCTGAACCTGAAAAGTATTTGCAGGCTTTCGTTGATGCCGGTAGCGATCAAATTACCTTTCATGTTGAAACTGTTACAGATCCTAAGGCTTTGATTGATAAAATTCATCAGTTAGGTATTAAAGCAGGTATTTCGATCAAACCAGCGACCTCGGTTGAGATGATAGAACCGCTTTTAGGGAAGGTAGATTTGGTCTTGGTGATGAGTGTTGAACCTGGATTTGGTGGCCAAGCATTTATACCTGAAAGTTTAGAAAAGATATCTATACTGAAGGCGTATAAGGTGAAGCATGGATACCGGTATAATATTGTGGTCGATGGTGGTATTAATGCAGAAACTGGTAAGTTATGTGTTGAAGCTGGAGCGGATGTATTGGTTGCTGGTTCTTATGTGTTTGGTGCTAAAGATCGTGAAAAGCAAATGGGAATGTTGCGCCGATGATTGTCCATATTTACACTGGACCAACGGATTCGTATACATTGACTGAAGCGCTTGTCAAACAATCTCAAGAGGTTTATAATATTGGCTGTGACAAAGGGGCTTATTATGCGTTGTCATCTGGGATTTCCTTGCAACTTGTGATTGGAGATTTTGATTCGACGAGTGATGAAGAAACGTTATACATAAAAAAACACGCTGAAAAAGTTAAAACTTTTAAAGCGCGTAAAGATTTTACAGATACGTATTTAGCTGTTTTGGAAGCGTTAAAGCTCGACCCAGAAGAGATTGTGATTTATGGTGGTAGCGGGAATCGCTTCGACCATACCTATGCAAATCTTTTATTGCTTAAGTTAGGTCCAATTGTTATGGTGTCGGATGACTCGAAAATGTATATGCTGAATCCTGGCAGTTATACGATTGACAATTCACATGATTTTATCTCGTTTTTCGCTTTAGAAGATGTCAGTGGATTGTGTTTGAACGGGTTCAGTTATGACCTTGAAACTTATGATTTAAAAATCGACGATCCTTTGTGTGTGTCGAATCAAGGCAGTGGCGATGTGATATTTGAAAAAGGGCTGTTGTTAGTGGTTGAAGCTTCTGAATAAAATAAAAAAACACTATAAATTAGTGTTTTTTTATCAAAAAAAAGAGGGAGAATTATTTAACATTTATGCCATAAAAAAAGCCGATACTATCGGCTCACATAGTACATAGTTTTATGCACGAGTCAAATTGTTCTTTTTGAGCGCGCGTGCAGATACGAAAACAGTTTTTGTTTCACCGTTCTCTACGATTTTCACTTTTTGAAGGTTTGCTTTCCATTTACGCTTTGAAGTGTTTAAAGCGTATGAACGTTTGTTTCCTGAAAGATTCTTTTTACCAGTGATATAACATTCTTTTGACATCATTTAGCCTCCGTTCAAGTTGATTGTGTCTAAACCTAAATAATTATATCATATAATATTATTTATGCAAGTATTTGTTAAAAAAAGTTGATAAAGTGCACGGAAACCTTTATTTGTTGCTTTTAAAATCGAGTTATGATAGAATAAATTAAGTCTTTTGATAGTGAAACTATCATAAGAAATAATAAAGATTGTGTGCGATTTAAATCTTATTTAAAAGTATATGGAGGCCTACTTATGAGTCCAAAAGTGATTGATGGTAATCTTTTAAAAGCCATCATTAAAAACGGATCCATCAAATTGAAAAATAATCATCAAATGATAAATGATCTCAACGTTTTTCCGGTTCCTGATGGGGATACAGGAAGTAATATGCAATCAACGATGATGTCTGGAGTAAACAGCATCGAAAGTTTCGAAGATGAAAGTGTAGAGAAAATTGGTAAAGCTTTATCTCGTGGTTTGTTAATGGGAGCTAGAGGAAATTCAGGTGTGATTTTATCGCAGTTGTTTAGCGGTTTTGCAAAAGCGTTTAAAGATTTAACTACTGCGAACTCAGTTCAATTTGTCAATGGATTAAAATACGGGGTTGAACAAGCGTATGGCGCTGTTATTAACCCGGTTGAAGGAACCATTTTAACAGTTGCTAGAGAAGCGGTAGATGAAGCTGCTAAAATAGCAAAAGATGATAGTGATTTATTAGAAGTAATGAAAACATACTTGCATGAAGCGAATGCTTCATTAAAAAGAACACCTGATTTATTGCCAGTATTAAAAGAATCAGGTGTAGTTGATTCGGGTGGTGCTGGATTAATTATTATTGTTGAAGGTATGCTCGATGCTTTAGAAGGTAAGTTGTATGAAGAAACGAAACCATCAAGACGTGATAAAAAAGCGGCACATGCTTTTGAGACAGAGGATACTGAATTTGGATACTGTACAGAGTTCATTATCCAATTAGATCCTGAAAAGAAATTTAATAAAGATAAATTGGTTAAGCAATTAGGACGATTAGGAGATTCTATCGTCGTAGTTGCTGATGAAGAAATTTGTAAAGTTCACGTGCATACTGAGAAACCAGGAGATGCGCTGAATATTGGTCAAATATATGGTGAGTTTGCAAATCTTAAAATCGAAAATATGACGATGCAGCACACTGAGACGTTGTTGCACTCTTCCCAAGCGAATGGTGATGCGGATACACATGAGTGTGGGCATGACCATGGCCATGATTTTCATGTCGATGTAAAGAAAAAATATGGCATTATTACGGTTGTCAATGGATCTGGATTAAAAGCGATGTTTGAAGAGATGGGTGTGAATCATGTGATTGATGGTGGTCAAACGATGAATCCTTCAACACAAGATTTTGTCGATGCAGTCGAGACTGTCAATGCTGATAACATTTTGATCATTCCAAATAATAAAAATGTCTTTTTAAGCGCTGAGCACGCAGCTAAAAACATTGATGACAAAAACGTTATTGTATTACCTGCTAAGACTATTCCGCAGGGGTATGCATCTTTGACAATGTTCGATGCGAATCAAGAGTTAGAAGACACGGTTGAAGAAATGAAAGAACTGATTGACCATGTTAAGTCTGGTGAAGTGACCTATGCAGTCCGCGATACTAAAATTAATGGTCTTGAGATTAAGAAAGACGATTATTTAGGTATTGATAACGGTAAGATTGTTGCATCTAAAGCTGATCGTTACGAAACCGTTCAAGCTTTAGCAGATAGTTTACTCGATGATGAGAGTGAAATTATCACGATTATGTATGGCAAAGATGTTGATCAGGATGAAGTAGATAAACTCGTTAATTATATTGAGACTACATACCCTGAAGTTGAAATTGAAACGATTGACGGAAATCAAGATATTTACGCATATCTATTGGCAGTCGAGTAAAAAATAATAAACGTTCGAACAAAAGTTCGAACGTTTTTTTATTGGAGCGATTGAAAGAGTAGTGCTGCAGTTCTTGGGTTTGAAGCGAGTGGAATTTCGTAAACGTCACTCAATCGAAATAAAGCTGAAACGTCTGGCTCGTGTGGTTGAGCAGTCAGTGGATCACGGAAAAATATGATCATATCAATCTCACCATTAGCAACTTTTGCACCTATTTCTTGATCCCCGCCTAAAGGACCTGATTTAAAGCAATGGACGGGTAAGTTTGTCGCTTGTTTTATTAAGCTACCGGTGGTTCCAGTTGCAAATAGTTCATGGTGTTTTAATCGCTCGACATGTTCATTGCAGAAAGCCAGCATATCATCTTTCTTTTTGTCATGAGCAATTAGTGCAATTTTCATCGTATCACGCTCCTTGTATTTATTATACGATATGTTGCCTGCTTTGGGTGAGATTTATCGTCATTTTAACAAATATCATTTTGAGTAAGCATGCTATAATAGAAATACAAGTTAAGTTAGGTGATGAGATTGAATGAGTTGTTGACATTAAAAGGTGTCGGGAAGAAAACGGTTGAACATCTGCATAAGGCAGGTCTTTTTACCTTTGAACATATTGTTGCACGTTACCCAGTGCGCTATGATCAGCAATATTTAAGCAGTTTAGAAGCGATTCATGAGCAGTATGGCTATGTTCAAGCTCAAGTGATCAGTCGACCAAAGATGGCATATATCAAAAAGAACATGCAAATTTTATCGTTTCGTGTAAAGCTAGAAGATAAAACATTTTTAGTGAAAGTTTACAATCAGCGGTTCTTAATGAAAGTTTTAATGTCTCAGCCGTTAGTTGTTATTTATGGAAAGCTAAAAAAAAGTGAACTTCAAGCACAAAGAGTCTTGTTAGCGGATAACTTTGAAGAGGGGATTTTTCCGATATATAACATCGAAGGTCTTACCGATAAGTCCTATGGAAAAATAGTTGATCAAGTGTTTGGTTTGTTGCCGTCTTTTAAAGAAATATACCCTAATGATTTGATTGATGCTTATGACTTAATGCCGAGGAATGTTTTTGTTAAAGCGATGCACAAACCGAATGATGTAGATATGTTAGAAGCGGCTGTGAGACGTTTTAAGTATCAAGAAATGTTTCGTTATTTAACGAAAGTTGCTTGGAAGAAATATTTAAGTATAAGTGTGGAAAAGCAGCCTAAAGCATATAATAAGTTAAGCTTACGTCAGTTTGTTTTATCACTGCCATTTAAGTTGACTAAGGAACAAGAAAAGGCGATGAATGATATCTTAAATGATTTTACCTCGACTGCGGTGATGAATCGTATGTTGCAAGGTGATACGGGTAGTGGGAAGACAGTTGTGGCACTTTTTGCGATGGTGGCGACGATGAGCGCTTCACAACAGGCAGCATTTTTAGCTCCGACAGAAATTTTAGCACACCAACATTTTGAAACGTGTCAGAAGCTTTTGAAGTCGAGTGGATTTGAAGTGCGACTGTTGACAGGTTCGATGAGTACGACAGAGAAAAAAGAAATCTATGCAGGCTTGAAGTCTGGTCGTATTGCCGGGGTAGTTGGGACGCATAGTTTGTTTTCTGAAGCGGTACAATACAAAAACTTAGGACTTGTGATTACCGATGAACAACATCGGTTTGGAGTCAATCAGCGTCAGCTTTTAAAACAAAAAGGCACTGCAGTTGATGTGCTTTACCTTAGCGCTACACCGATTCCTAGAACCTTAGCGATGACCCTTTATGGAGATATGACTATGAGTACTTTAAGGTCTAAACCGGGAATTCGGTTAAGCGTTGAAACTTTTATAATGAGTTCTAAAGATAAGGATCTAATTCGCCAAGCGATGCAAGAAACGCTTAAGAAAAACGAGCAAATCTATGTCGTTGCACCGACGATTGAGACGAATGAGCAGATGCATTTGTTCGGTGTAACAACGTTGTTTGATGTGATTAAAAAAAGATATAGCGATGCGCGTGTTGGTTTGCTTCATGCTAAGTTAGATTATGAAGAAAAACAAAAGGTTTTAAAAGATTTTAAAGCGGGTAACATTGATATTTTGGTCTCCACAACTGTGATTGAAGTAGGCATAGATATACCGAATGCTACACTGATGATTATTTATCACGCTGAACGCTTTGGATACGCGCAGCTTCATCAGTTAAGAGGACGTGTTGGAAGATCTGATAAACGCGCAAAATGTTTTATGATTACCGATGGTGGCGATGAAGTACTTAGTAGACTTGGTGTTTTAGAATCGGTATTTGATGGATTTGAGTTAAGTGAACTTGATTTGAAACAACGTGGTTTTGGAGACTTAGCTGGAACGTTACAAAGCGGCCGGTTAGACCTTAATGATTTTTTAGAAATGACGGATATTACGATGCTTGAAGATTTGAAAAAAATCGCAGAAAAAACTGTAGAAGCATATGAAAAAGATGCGCAGTATGGATCGTTGATGAAATTAATTATGCAGGAAATGGAAGATTCCGCTTTTGTCTTTTTGAAAGACCGTGAATAGTGTATAATGTATATAATAATCTATTTGATGAGGTGAGTTGATGATTAAAATAGCCATTGATGCCATGGGCGGTGATTACGCACCGAAAGAACAAGTTGAAGGTGCGATGCTAGCGATTAAAAAAATTGCGGATATAGAGATTGTATTATATGGGGACCCACGAGCGATAAAGAAGTATTTAACCGATGATACACGGATTCAAATCATTGAATCTAAAGGTACGATTGACATGGGGGAAAAGGACCCGATTTCAGCGATTCGTAATAACCGTAAAAGTTCTATGGCACTTGCGTTATCAAGTGTTCGTAGCGGTGATAATGATGCGATTGTTTCCAGTGGTGCGACGCAAGCTTTAATTGCTGGAGCGCATATTTTGGTGGGGCGGATGAAACAGATGAAACGCACAGCTATAGCACCTGTGATTCCTACTGTTTCTGGAAAACCGGTAATTTTACTTGATACTGGAGGCAATCTTGAAATTCGTCCAGAATTTATGCTTCAGCAAGCACACTTTGCGACGATTTATGCTAAGGAGATTTTGGAACTTGAAAACCCAAAAGTTGGATTGATTAACATTGGGACAGAAGATGGTAAGGGCCGTCAGTTAGATAAAGAGGCTTTTGATTTATTCAAGGAAAATAAAGATATTAATTTTGTCGGTAATGTTGAGCCAAAAGTAGTTTTAGATCCACCATGTGATGTTTTAATTAGTGATGGTTTTACTGCTAATATCGTTATGAAAACATTAGAGGGAACGGCTAAAGGCATTGGTTCGATGTTAAAAGAAGAACTTAAACGTGGCTTTTTCGGAAAACTTGGGTTGTTATTATCTGTGAAGAACTTGAAACGTTTTAAAAAACGTTTAGCACCTGAAGAAATTGGCGGTGCGATGATTTACGGTCTAAAAGGTGTTGTGATTAAGGCACAAGGTTCTTCTAAAGCGGTAGGGTTTTACAATGGCATTCGACAAGCGGCCAATGTGGTGCGCCAAGATGTTATTAAAAAAGTATCAGAAGTATTGGAAAAAGAGGTCGAGTAAGTATGGATAAACTTGTCCAGTTTTTTGATATTAAGTTTAATGATGAAAAGTTGTTGGAAAAGTCTATGACGCATTCTTCTTATGCGAATGAACATCAAAAAGAGTCAAATGAGAGACTTGAGTTTGTGGGTGATGCGGTTTTAGACTTAATTGTTGGAACGTATTTATATGAGACGCATAAAGAATATCGTGAAGGAGAACTGACGAAGCGCCGTGCACGGTACGTATGTGAGAGTGCATTGGTAGACTATGCAAAAGCTTGTAATCTCGGGGATTATTTATTGTTAGGGCATGGTGAAGAGAAAACCGGTGGACGCACCCGCGCAGCATTACTTGCGGATGCTTTCGAAGCTTTCGTTGGTGCTGTCTTTTTGGATAAGGGGTATGAGGAGGTTCATAAAATTGCTGAAAAAGTGGTTTTTCCGCTTATCGAAGAAGACCGTACAAATGACTTTACCGATTTTAAGTCTCATCTTCAAGAGTTGGTGCAATCGGATAAGCGTTCTTTAGAATACCGCCTCATCTCTGAAATTGGACCATCACACAGTAAAACATTTGTTATTCGTGTTTATATGGATGATATTTTAATGGGTGAAGGTGAAGGTCATAGTAAAAAAGAAGCAGAACAAAACGCTGCTGAAATTGCTCTGAAGAAGTTAGCAAAAAAAAGTATTAAGTTCTAAGGATGATTGGATGAAACAAGTATTTAAGCTATTAGTGGCAGAAGGTGTACTTGATTTTTCGAAGTTAGTCATGCGGTATTACCATAAGCTAAATCTTAATGAAAACGAAGCAATTGCACTGATTAAATTGCATCATTTATTGATGGAAAAACAAGGCATCATTAAGCCTGAGAAATTTTCTAAATGGTTGTCAAAAACCCCTAAAGAAACCACGCAGATTTTAGAGTCGCTAATGGAGAAAGGGTTTCTTAAAATTACAACTTATGAAACCACAAACGGTAAAGAACAAGAAACCTTTACCATCGACTATTTTATCGATAAAGTCATACATTACCTTGATAAAAAAGCATCGAATGCGCAAACATCATATGTCCAAGAAGTCGTTGAGTTTATCGAAGATACTTTACAAAAGCCTTTAAGTCCATTGGACATTGAACTTGTCACGGAATGGCTTGAAGACGATCAATACAGCTATGAGATGATTAAAGAAGCGACGCTTGAGGTTTTAAAACGCAAATATCCCTCAGTTAGAATGATTGATCAAATTTTAGTTAAGAAGCTAGACGCAGTACAAACCTCCCCTAAGAAAAAGGATGTTTTAAAGGAGTTTCATCAGTTATGGGAAGAGTAGAGCGTGTATTAGAAACCCTAGATGCGATGTTTCCTGAAGCGTTCTGTGAACTCAACCATACCAATGCTTTAGAATTATTGATTGCGGTCATGTTAAGTGCGCAAACAACTGATGCATCGGTCAATCGTTTAACGGTTCGGTTATTTGAAAAGTATCGCACGCTAGATGACTATATTCACACACCGCTAGCCACCCTTGAAAATGATTTAAGACAAATAGGTCTTTATAAGAATAAAGCCAAAAATGTACAGAAAGCTTGTTTGGTAATAAAGGAAAAGTACCAAGGTAAAGTTCCCGCAAGTCAAGCGGAGCTTGAAGCTTTACCAGGGGTTGGAAGAAAGACGGCGAACGTTGTCTTAAGCGTTTGGTTCGATGTTCCAAGAATAGCGGTAGATACACATGTAGAGCGTGTTTCTAAACGATTAAAACTTGCTTATAATAAAGATAGTGTGCTCAAAGTAGAAGAAAAACTAATGCGAAAAATTCCTAAAAACCTCTGGTCTAAAACACACCATCAAATGATTTTTTTTGGACGGTATCACTGCACGGCTAAAAATCCGAAATGTGCCATCTGTCCACTACAAGATATTTGCAGGTATCCAAACATTTAAACTTATTTGAAAAAAAGCTAAAAAATTACAAATAAGCATTGACAGATTTTCAAAAAAGCATACAATAATACTTGGTTCAAATTAGAGGGGTATTTCTCAACCTACCTCTCTTTTATTTTGCCTAATTCATATACAATATTAACCAAGTCAAATTTACGCAGGAGGAGATATGAATTTAAAAAGTTTAAATGCTAAAATAGCGCAAAAAAATAAGGATGAGTACTATTCAGAGTATGCTTTAATCGGCGACGCTATTAAGAAACGAAGGTTAGAAATTAATGACACACAAACGCTGGTAGCAAAGGGGGTATGCAGTGTCAGTTATCTCTCTAAAGTTGAGAATAATAAAATGGTGCCAAGTCACCAAGTTGTTGAGAAATTATCAGAAAGATTAAACATCGATGTCATGAGCCTTATTCCTAACGGTCTAGGAAACAAATTGTTGATCGAAGGCATGAAGTGTTTTTATAACGAAGATTTAGAAGCTTTGCTGAACATTGAAGAAGCTGTTTTAAAAACACAACATCAGCAACTTATCGAGGTTTATAAGATGTTGGTCAGTTATATGAGCGATCAGTTGTTAGATGCTCAAAGCCGAATGCTAGATTTAGAGTTAAGAGTGATGAGCATGGACAAAAAAACATTGCAAGTATATCTCGTTGTCTCAAGCTTTATTCTGTATGATTTAGAATCTTTTGATAAAGCCTTCCAAGCAGTGAACATGTTAGGGCGGTTTGAACAACTTTTACCTTATGTAGAAGCGCTTAAATCAGGAATGATGGGAGCAATTTATGCAAAGTTTGATATGGCTGTTGAAGCTGATTTGTGCTTTAAAAATGCACTTAACTTCATGCGTACTGAAGACAACTACAAGCGTGAACTTGACATTAAATTATCAGGGTATTTAGCAGTACATGCATGTAGTGATATAAGTATTGATGATTATCAAATTGAAAACGATACGGTGCCTGTCCCAGAGGCATTAAAGCGAAAATATGCTTACGTGAAGGCAGAGATGACAAAAGAGCTTGCATTGACCACTGATTATGTCACCTATTTATCGAAATACATGGATTGTACAAGAGACGTTTGGTCGTACAAAAATGCATTAGCGATTTTAGTTAATGGTGTAGAAAGTCTAGCGTTGAAGGCTGAAATTGATGCACTTTTTAGTCATCCGAATGCAAAAAAGTATGCGATTTTAGAGTTCGTTGAATATACCTTGTTTTCTATGAAAGATCTCGATGCGCGTAAACAGTACCTTAAAGAAGTTGCTTATCCTTTAGCACTTGAACATTTCGATGTAGTCTACATGAAAAAGTATACAAAAGAACTTATGGCGCTTGCGAATCATAATTCACGGTATAAGGAAGCTATGAGTTATTTAAAACGCCTTGAAAAACATCAAGATCAAATTTCAAAAGTCTTAAATGTGGTGGTTTAGATTGCTCTAAAGATGCTATAATTGTATTTGGACGGAGTGATACTATGAGTAAAGAACGCAGCGCTATGCTCGGCGGCATGGATGTCAAAAAACTATTGATTAAATTAGCGATTCCAGCAACTGTCGCGATGATGGCAAATGCACTTTATAATCTCGTTGATACGATTTTTGTTGCACGAGGCGCAGGAGAAATAGCGATTGGTGCTTTGGCGATTGTCTTTCCTATCCAAATGATTGTGATGGCAATTGGTTTAATGATTGGGATGGGGAGTGCCTCTGTTTTTTCTAGAGCCTATGGTCGAGGCGATCAAGAATCGATGACGCGCGTGGTAAATACAGCACTTCTTTTAAATATAGTTATCTCGGTTTTAATTACAATTATTAGTTTAATATTTGTCGATGAGCTGTTGATATTTTTTGGAGCGACAGTTGGCGAAAATTTTGATTATGCCAAAGAGTATATTGTTTTAATCTTAATTGGGTTGGTACCTTTTTCGAGTGCGATTGTGCTTAATAACCTAACTAGAGCTGAAGGACGTGCAAATGTTGCGATGATTTCGCTTTTGATCGGTGCCTTAGTAAATATTGCTTTAGATCCGATTTTTATTTTTGATTGGGGCTTTGGGCTAGGTGTTCAAGGGGCAGCACTCGCAACATTGATCGCAAAATCAATGTCATTTATATATGTCTTTAGAGAAGCTATTTCAAAACGTTCAGCACTCAATATTAAGCTTAAAACAATCCATAAGTTTGACTTTAAAATGACGCGAGAAATAGCTGCGATTGGGGCGCCTACTTTTGTGCGAAATACACTCGGTGCGGTATTGGTCATCATTATCAATAATTTGATTAATTATTACGCAGCCTTATCCGGGGTAAGTCCAGGGATCTATATATCGATTTATGGAGTGATCAACCGAATGATTATGTTTTTGTTGCTACCAGGATTTGGTTTGGTGCAAGGGTTGATTCCGATTGTTGGGTTCAATTTTGGCGCAAAGTTCCATCGTCGATTGTATGAAGTTATTGCCTACGGTGTGAAACTAATCTTTATTTACTTCGTTGCAATTTTTGTGATTACGCTAATCTTTGCTGAAGCTTTATTTGTGTTATTCAGTCGGGATGGCGATATGTTTTTCATTAAAGAAGGGGCACAAGCGTTTCGAATTATTTCGGTTGGCTTTACGATGATTGGGTTCCAAGTTGTTTTATCGAGTGTGTATCAAGCGATGGGATACCCAGTTCGAGCGTTTTTAGTGGCCTTGTCTAGGCAGTTTATTTTATTTATTCCACTTGTCTTTTTTTTAACGTGGTTTATGCAACGATACTATGATAATGGTATTGCAGGAATTTGGTTAACTTTCTTAGTTGCAGACCTTTTGGCAGGAACTTTATCTCTGTTTATTTATCGATATGAGATGCGCGATTTGAAACGTAAGATCCCTGAAGCGGATTTACGCGCTATGAAAGCATAAAAAAACCCTATTGACATTAGACTGTCGATAGGGTTTTTGCTTACATACTTTTGATAATTTTATTGGCGAGTCCTAGATAGTCAATACCGATAGGCTCGTGGACATCAAATAAACTATGGTGACCACTTTGTGGTTGTCCGATAGGGATTTGTGCGATTAAATCAGTGTCTAGTTTCTCTGCGACACGTTTTCCGCCACCCTCACCAAAGATGTTTATGCGCTCTTCTTTATGGGTGAAGAAACTCATGTTTTCAACAACGCCGATAAGTTCGTGTTTAAGTTCTTTTGCGGCATAACCGGCTTTGATGGCTACGTGTGATGCACTAGGATGTGGGGTTGTGATAATCAGCATTTGTGATTGTGGAATAAGTTTTTGAATATCCATCGCCACATCACCTGTTCCTGGGGGTAAGTCTACGACCATATATTCAATTGCTTCATCCCATGCAATGTCGTAGAAAAAGTGGTTAAGCATTTTTCCAAGCATCGGTCCACGCCACATCAAAGGTTTTTCATCTCTTAAGAAAAATTCCGTAGAAATGATTTCAATCCCTTCTTTTACAAAGGGAATAATTTTCTCATCCGCATTTGCTTTTGGAAGTTGAATATCCATGTCGAAAATGGTTGGAATACTACTTCCGTACACATCAGCATCAATAAGACCGACTTTTTTTCCGAGTCGTGTGAGTGCTAGCGCTAAGTTTGCAGCAACGGTTGATTTACCAACGCCACCTTTACCACTTGCGATACCAATATATTTGACCTCTCGAGACTTTGATAAAATACTGTTATCAAGTTTCAACAGTTGGAAATCGATTTTTAGGCCTTTGTATTTCAAGTCTAATTTTATAATTTTTGCTAATGAACGCGTAACAACTTGTTTGGTTTTATCATCGACTTCATTGAGTCCGATTACAAGATTTACGGATTCTTTTTCATCATCGATTGCAACGTGTTTAACTCCGTTTGTTTCACCGAGTGTTTTTTCCGATGATGGATCGATGACTAAAGCTATTTTTTCTTTTGTTTCTTTAATTTTGTCCATTTTATCACCCTATGTCATTATAGTATAGCGCACTATTTACTGCAAATAATACACTAAAGAATTATGACGGGGTTAAACTCTTTTTCGAAGTTGTTTTCTTGTTTGACTAAATCATAGATTTTGGTAATGGTTAACTCATATTTTAAGTAGGGATGTTTCTCTCGTTCTATTTTTGTAATTAAAGGGGTTTCGATATCTTTTTTGATTTGATTCAAGTAGTTTTGGCCGGTTTTTGACATACCTAAAACGCGTATATAAGGTGGGTTAAAGTCTGTTAAATCACTTTTGTTGGTACCGATTAACATATGCATAAGTGCGCGTTTGATCTTAGATTTTGTGTAACGTGCACTGGTTAGTTTTTTAATTAAATCGTCGTAATTTTTTGCTTGAAAATGTTTTAAAAATAGATGTTCTAAGCCTTCTGTAAACCCAAATACTTGATGCAGTTCGGGATGTTTAAGATGTGCTAATCGATATGACATATATGGGAACCAATGATTTTGTAAATGGTGTGGTGTTTGTTTTAAGCTTTTGTAGACATAGTCTGGTACGAAACTTGTGTAGTCTTTACGACTAGCATGTAAGTTTCGAATTGCGGTTGCGCTTTGAATGTGGGTGTTTTCTTTAACGTCATCGTAGTAGTCAGTTTCAATCCGTTTTATGGTATGTGGTTTCATCGGACTTTTAAGTTTTTGAATGGCTTTAATGTATTGAATACCTAAGATATTGTTTGGCTGATCGTAATCAGGTATGTTTGAGATGTCTTTAAGCGCTAAGTTACTGCTTGTTGGATAGCTTTTTCCCTGGTTTAAATAGTGTTTTAACCGTTCGTTATAAATTTTGGAGTCTAATATGTTTGAAATCGACTCTAGCGGTGCGATCTCTCCTGATTCACTGCCGAAGCAAAGATCACTGACACCGAGTTTATGAAGCAATGCTACACTGGTGTAGGCAAACAAATCAGCACTTTGTAAGCTGAATAACCCAGGAAGTTCAATGACTAAATCGACGCCTGCTTGTAAAGCCCATTGTGTACGTTCAAACTTATTCACGATACTGAATTCTCCGCGCTGTAAAACATGACCACTCATCACGGCGATTAAGACGTCTGGCTTAAGACGTCGTTTTGTTTCGTTGATGTGATGTACGTGTCCGAAATGTAGCGGATTATATTCGACAACTATACCTGCAATGTTCATCTTATCACTCCTAAACCTTGCCTACATTATAACATCATATTTGACTTTATTTAGAATTAAACTTATAATTTAAACACACCGAGGAGTGATGATCTATGAAGTGGACTTTGTCTGAATTAAAGAAGAAACAATATCAAGAAAATAGCTTTGATGAAACACTCGATTATAGTGAATTAATCGAGCCTGGGAGCGATTTATTAAAGATTACTCCAGTACGTGTTCAAGGAACCTTTGAGGTTGAAGATCATCAGTATTATCATTTTTACTTGAAGATACAAACAACCTTAACGATGGCCTGTGCCATTACACTAGAACCCGTAGAGGTACCACTAGATTTTGAAGTCACAGAAACATTTTCTGAAGATGAAAACGATGAATATCGTCAAGTTGATGGAATAACAGTTGACTTATTGCCAATTATATGGTCTAATATATATTTGGAAAAACCTTTGCGTGTTGTGAGTCCAAACGCAAAGTATGAAAACCCTGAAAAGGAATCATCAGGCAAGAAAATCAATCCTGCCTTCAAGGACTTAGAGAAATACAAACGATAGGAGGCAACATGTATGGCAGTACCGCAAAGGCGTACTTCGAAAACGCGCAAACGCAAGCGTCGTACCCACTTCAAAATCAGTGTACCGGGAATGGTTGTTTGTCCAAACTGTGGAGAAATGAAATTATCTCACCGCGTATGTAAAGAATGTGGACATTATGACGGACGTACCGTGATCGAACCAAAAGAAGAAGACATCGATGCTGAATAGCATCAAAAAGAAGCGCTGAAAACAGCGTTTTTCTTTTATAAGGAGGTTTTCATGAAACACATACCTGTCTTATTGAATGAATCAATCGAAGCATTAAAGATAAAAGAAAACGGCATCTATGTCGACTGCACCCTAGGGGGTGGCGGTCACAGTGAAGCGATTGTATCGCGTTTAACCACAGGCCACCTATATGCCTTTGACCAAGATGATTTCGCCATCGAAAAAGCATCGGAAAGACTTTCGAAATATAAGGGTAAGTTTACCATTATTCGGGATAATTTCGTTCAGTTAAAAGCGCGTCTTTCAGAACTAAACGTGACAAAGGTTGATGGTATTTTGTTTGATTTAGGCGTTTCGAGTTTTCATTTTGATGACCCATCAAGAGGCTTTAGCTATAATCATGATGCAGACCTAGATATGCGGATGGACCATACCAATCCACTCACCGCTAAAGTGATTGTTAATACGTATGATGAAAAAGACCTCAAAATGATTCTTTATCGTTATGCCGAAGAATCAATGGCTCCGCGAATTGCAAAAGAGATTGTTAAAAGACGCACGGAAAAGCCTATTGAAACAACGTTTGAACTTGTAGATGTGATTAAACAAGCGTTGCCTCAAAAGATTCTAAACAAAAAAGGTCATCCAGCAAAAAAGACCTTTCAAGCACTGCGCATTGCAGTAAACGATGAACTCCGGGTGTTTGAAACGGCGCTCAAAGATGCCCTTGAACTTTTGAATCCTGATGGAAGAATCGCAGTGATCAGTTTTCATTCCTTAGAAGACCGTATTGCGAAACTAACTTTCAAAGATGCAACGACGATTTTTCATCCTAAAGAAATTGTAACGATGCCAACAGAAACACCGGATTTCGAACTTGTGCACCGTGGTGTCATCACTGCGAGCGAAGCCGAACAAGCAGAGAATAATCGCGCTCACAGTGCCAAACTAAGGGCAGTTAAAAAACTTTAAAAAAGCTTTTAAAAGTATTGACTTTTAAGTTTGTTTCATGCTATTATAACAACGCTTGAAACAATGCGGGTGTAGTTTAATGGTAGAACTTCAGCCTTCCAAGCTGACTGTGTGGGTTCGATTCCCATCACCCGCTCCATAAAAAATCAACTGTGCTCTGGCACAGTTTTTTATTGCGCTGAGGCATTTTAAGGTTTTTGGTTGACCTATGTTTTAAGTTATGGTATGATACTTTTAGACTCTTTTGCGGGTGTAGTTTAATGGTAGAACTTCAGCCTTCCAAGCTGACTGTGTGGGTTCGATTCCCATCACCCGCTCCATCTAAATAACAAATCCCATGTTTTCGAACATGGGATTTTTTAATGTCGCTTAATCTGAAGTTTCTTGATTGAGATAAATTGGCTTATTTTGCTCGGCTGAAGCATATATTGCATCAATGATGCGGGTCACTTGATAGGCTTCAAAAGCTTTTACAAGCGGTTGTTTATCGGCTTTTATCGCATCGATCCAGTGTTGCATCTCTAATGCACCAAGATCGTTTTGTGATGTTTTGATTTTTTTAGTTTTCAGCATGTTATCTTCACTAAAGTTCAAGGTTAATCCATCATCTAAGTCAGCACCACCTTTTGTGCCGTGAAGGGTGATTTTGTTTTCTTTTGAATGTCTTGTGTTTAGCGAATAACTCGCTTCAATAATCAACGTGCTTCCAGAACGCATCTTGATCATTGCAAAGGCACTGTCTTCAACTTCGAAATCACTCGGGTCCCAAGCCCCCCATAAGTTACCTGCAGGGGTATCTTTGTGAAGCTTTCGGTATGTCGAACCCACGACATAGTCGACATCGTAATCACCGGTTACCCAAAGGGCTAAATCTAATGCGTGTGTTCCGACATCAATCAGTGGGCCGCCCCCTTGAATGGTTTTGTTTAAGAAGGTTCCCCAAGTTGGTACGCCACGTCTTCTGACTGCGTGTATTTTGGTGTAATAAATCTCGCCTAAAGTGTTTTTATCGACAAGACTTTTTAGTGCTTGAATGTCTGCGTCAAAACGATTTTGATAAGAGACTGAAAGCAATTTTTTATTTGCTTTTGCGGCATCTAGCATGGCTTTTGCGTCTTTGGCATTCGTGGCCATCGGTTTTTCAACCATCACGTGTTTGTTTGCATTTAATGCTGCGATGGTATATGCAGCATGCGATTGATTGGATGTGCAAACATGCACCACATCGATATTAGGATCGTTGATTAAAGCGTAAGGGTCTTTGTATGTTTTTGCGGAAGTAGTTCCAAATTTTTCTCTAGCAGCATCCGCTTTTGATTGCGTTCGATTGCTAAAACCGATGACTTCAACGCCTGGAATATTAACTAAGTTAGGCAAATGTTTATCGATTGCAATTTTCCCACAACCAATGATTCCGATAGATGTTTTGTTCATTGTGACCTCCATTAATAGGTTTGGTGGTACTGTATTTTTTCGTTTAAAAAAGATTCAATTTCAAAAATCATTTGATACAGGATGGCGCGTGTTTCAAAGTCTTGACGGTTTTTCGGAAGCGGTTTGGTTCTGTAGGTTTCTAAAAGCTTGGTGAGTTTTTCTTTTTGTGGTGTGGCTTTATCTTGCTCACCAATGTCTGAAATAAGCGCTTCGAGGTAATCGGCAATCATGAACTGATGTTCGTGTGGTGCTTGTATTGCGCTTGATAATTTATACATTCTTTTTAAGTGTTGTGTTTGTGCATAGCGCATTTTTATATAAGCGATCGGTCGTTTATCTTTTGAGAAAATAATATCTTTATCGATGGTTTCAGCTTTTTTAAGCAATCTTTTTAATGTCATAAAAAGATTTTGGTAAGTAGCGTCGCTGTCATCTTTCTTGCGTAAGTTTGATACGATAAGTTCAATGAATGTTTGAATGGCATTGTCAAACTGATTGGTATAAGAAGCTAAGATTTTTGAGCTTTTTGTTGGATAAAAGGCTTGAATTGTTAAGGCGACTAATATAGCAATAAAGATGAGTGTGAAACTGTTAAGGATGACACTGAAAGAAAACGTACCATGGATGAGTAGTTGACTGGCTAAAACCAAACTTGGAACGATGCCAGCCTCTATCTTAAGGCTATGTGAAACTGCAATAAAGATGGGAGTAAAGAGGATAAAGATTAGTGTTGTATAGCCGAAAAAATAAAAGAAGAGAGTTCCTAAAAGAATCGCGATGACGGCATCCAAAAGACGTTTTAATGCGATATAAACAGTATCTGTTTTGGTGAGTTGAATCGATAAAACGGCTAAAATTCCAGCGGTTATTGGATTTGATAACGATAAAGTATAGGCGATTGATATCGCTATGATGTTTGCGAGTGTCATTTGTATTGCCATGTGGTGCCAACGTTTCATATCATCACATCCTCGATAGTTAATTATCACAAAGGTCTAGTGTGTTTGTCAAATAATGATGTTTGTTTTTTCTATAAAAAGCTATATTTTTTAGTATAATGTAATAAAGGATAGGAGGTGCTTTATGCGAAAAATCATCTATCGAACTTATCAAAAAGTTTTGAAACTAGCAACATATGTGATGCCGATCAAGGAACCGAAGCTGATTGAGGGTAGTCATATTGTTTTAGAGATACCGAGCATATTAAAGGCAGAAAACATCTCACGTGTGTTGCTTGTGACAGATGCAACGTTGATGGATTTAAAACTTGTAGAACCTCTCATTAATGCTTTAAAAACTGCGAGTATTGAAGTGCATATTTATAAAGATGTTCAAGCAAATCCAACCGTTGATAATGTTGAGTCAGGATTAGCGCTTTATCAAGCGCACCAGTGTCAAGGCATTATTGCTTTTGGTGGAGGGTCTCCGATGGATTGTGCAAAAGTCGTTGGTGCGCGCGTTGCTAGACCGAAAAAGTCGATTCAAGCCATGCAGGGAATTTTGAAAGTTCGTAAAAAAACACCGTTTTTAATCGCTGTACCGACAACCGCAGGGACAGGCTCTGAAGCAACGCTTGCCGCTGTCATTTCAGATCCTAAAGCAAAGTTGAAGTTTCCGATTAATGATCATGTGTTAATGCCTAATATTGCGGTACTTGATGTTGAGCTGATTATGAAGCTTCCGCCCTTTTTTACAGCGACGACAGGGATGGATGTATTAACGCATGCCGTAGAAGCATACATTGGTAGAAGTAATACGAAACACACCAAAAAGTGGAGTGAAGATGCGGTTATCCTTGTATTTAAATATTTACGGCGTTCTTATCAAAATCCTCAGGATAAAGAAGCGCGGAGAAACATGTTGAAAGCTTCATATTATGCAGGGTGTGCTTTTACAAGAGCGTATGTTGGGTATGTCCACGCTATTGCGCATACTTTAGGTGGGTTTTATCAAGTACCGCATGGGTATGCGAATGCAGTGGTTTTACCACAGGTGCTAAAACAGTATGGTAAACATGTCCATCGACCTTTAGCTAGACTGGCGAGATTAACTGACGTGTGTGATGAAGCAAATGATGATGCTTTATGTGCAGGTAAGTTTATTGAAGCCATTGAGTCACTCAATGAAGCTTTTTCTATTCCAAACCATATTGAAGATATTGCTTCCGAAGATATTGATTTGATGGTGCAAAAAGCTTACCGAGAGTCAAACCCTTTATACCCAGTTCCACAGATATGGAAACGCCAAGATTTTGCAAAGATTTATCAAATGCTTGAGCAAAAAAATACCAGCTAGTTAATTAGCTGGTGTTTTATTTTAGTTATCAAAACTGATGTTCCACTCCATCGTTGCAACATGTGAAATAGTCACATAAACACTGCAATACTCAGTGGCAAGTTGCATCGCACGACGGACTTGATCATGCTTGTTCTCATCAACACCGGTGACGACGATATCGACTTTAACATGCTTGAGCGTTGTTGGGACTTCTTCGCGTTTTTCACCTTTAATATCATACTTGATAGCTTGAAATTGAAGGCGCTTTTTATCCATGACCGTTTGAAAGGTATGGTTTAAACATGCACCAAGGCCTCCTAAAATCATGTCATAGGCTGCGAGGGCACCTTCTGCAGGACCAATTTGACTTGATCCATGATGTCCAGTAACGATTCCGTGATACTTGTTATCAAAGACTATTTTTACTTGATTCGGCATAGCTATTCTCCTTCTTTTATTTGGTTTTGATATCGCTTAACACATGCATCAATGAGTTTGACGGCATCATCTTTGTCATAGAAATCAAACACTTCAACGAGCTTGTTTTGTTGCAAATCTTTATAGGTTTTAAAAAAATGTTTTATTTCTCGCAACATATGCTCTTGGATATCATCCATTTTGTGAATATGACTAAAACGTGGATCGTGGTCCATAACAGCGATGATTTTTTCATCTTTTTCTCCGTTATCTACCATATCTAAGTAGCCGATTACTCGCGCATCAACGATACATCCTGGAAATGTTTTTGTGCTTGCAATGACTAAAATATCTAGAGGATCATTGTCTTCAGCTAAAGTTTCTTCGATGTACCCATACTCTGCTGGGTAGGTCATTTGCGAGTAGAGTACGCGGTCGAGTTTGATTCTGTTTTTTTCTTTGTCAATCTCATATTTGTTTTTTGTTCCCATAGGGATTTCAATCACTGCTTCTATAACTTTTTCCATGGTTTACCTCTTTTCTAAACATTATACATTGCGTATTTTAAACAATCAAAGCATAGGCTCTTAAAGTGATTTTTTCATCATTCTATGCTCGATATTAGCATCTAAGAAAACATCTCCATAAGCCGTATATCCGAGAGACTCATAAAAGGGTATGATGTATACTTGAGCGCCGAGTTCTAAACTTTTTAAGCCCAGTTCTTTGGCATGTTTTTCTAAAGCATCCATCAGGACTGTGCCACATTTTTTATGCCGATGTTCTTTTAAAACTGCCACTCGGCCGACTTTGTTTTTGTAAAGTCTTGCGGCACCGATGGGTTTGTCATTGTCATAAAGTGTAAATAAGGTAGCGTCATAATCCCAATCATCAAATTCTTCGGTCCAAGCGATGGCTTGTTCTACAATAAATACATGTCCACGGACATAAAAGTGATCAAGCAATGTCTTTTTATCTTCAGCGATTTTTACGTTCACTGTGAACACCTTCTATCGATTTTGTTTTTAACCATTATAACCGAATTCGTACAAAAATAAAATAAACTATGATAAAATAGATATAGTTTAAGAACGGAAGTGATCTTATGGAACCTATTATTTACACGCTTATAGCCGTTGCGACGATCATTGTATTGGTGGTTGTATTTTTTGTTGCACGGATGAAAATTAAACGTCGCCCAGGGTTAGATGTTGATGTCATATTTATGGCGCTCGGTGAAGATAATATCCGTGAAATAGATTTTAAGCGCAGTAAAATAAACGTAACCTTGAAGAATCATAAAAATGCAGACAAGGAAGCGCTCAAAGCTGCGGGAGCTACAGGTATAAATGTCGTTGGGAATAAGATAAAGTTTTATTTTGATGAGGATACTGAAACGGTTTATGAGAGTTTGAGGGAGCGCTATGACGCCAACGTTGAAGCGTAAATTTGTTTTAAATAATGCAGAAGGACTGCATGCTCGACCAGCGACGACACTGGTGAAAATTGCCAATGAGTTCAATGCCAAACTTCATTTACTCCATGGGAATGAGCGTGTTGATTTAAAGTCAATTATGGGTGTGTTATCTTTAGGCGTTCCGCAAGGGTCTGAAGTTGTCATTGAAGCGGTTGGGGATGATGCTGACCGCGCTTTGATTAAAATTATCGATTTTTTAAATCAGTTAAATCTAAAAAAATAGCATAGGGATATGCTATTTTTGTTTTCTTCCAAGTCCAATCTTATGGTTGAATTTCGCGATTTTTTTACGTGCGATACGTTCTGCATGGGCTTTTCCTTGGTCTAAGATGGTGTCAACTTCACCGCTTTTTATAACCTCGTGATATTTTTCTTTAATCGGTTTTAACTCTTTGACCACAGCTTCTGCAACGACTTCTTTAAAGGTTTTGTAGTCGGTATCTTTATAGGTGTTTACAAGGGTTTCGATGCTTTCGTTGGTAATGGCGCTTAAGATTGATAAGAGGTTACTGATACCTGGTTTATTATTAGGGTCAAAACGGATTTGTCCATCGGTATCTGTCACTGCGGACATGATGCGTTTTCGGATGATATTGTCATCGTCTAATAACAGAATTCTTGATTTAATATTATCGTCGGATTTACTCATTTTTTTAGTCGGTTCGGTGAGGCTCATGATGCGTGCTCCTACTTTTGGAATCAGCGGTTTAGGTACGGTAAAGAAATCACCGTAGCGGTTGTTTACACGGATTGCGAGATCTCTTGTAAGTTCTAAGTGCTGTTTTTGATCGTCACCGACAGGGACGTACTCAGCATCATAAAGTAATATATCACCGGCCATTAAGGCTGGGTAGGTGAACAGACTTGAAGTGACGCCTTTTTCTTGACGTTGGGCTTTTTCTTTAAATTGAGTCATCCGTTCGAGTTCACCCATGTAGGTGAAGCATTGTAATAAATAGCTCATCTGTGAGTGTGCTTCAATTTCTGATTGGATGAATAATGAGAGATTGTCTGTCTTTAAGCCGCACGCTAAATAAAGTGCGGCAACTTCTTTGATGCTTTTTCTAAGTTCTGCACGGTCTCTTGGAATCGTGATTGCGTGTAAATCAGCGATAAAAATAAGGAAGTGGTGATCTTTATAGGCTTCTTGTAAGCGAACAAAGTTTTTAATGCTTCCTAAGTAGGTTCCAATGTTTAAAGAACCGGTTGGCTGAATGCCAGATACGATATGTTTCATAATTATGCCTCCTATTTAATAAAAAAGCCCTTAGCTGTATGCTAAGGGCGAATTATCCGCGGTACCACCTTAATTCCGGCAAAGCCGGCACTTGAGTCCCTATAACGCGGGAAACGGTTCCACTCCCAGGCCCATTCATATGTGTCTTGTCTTTGGCTTTCACCGTGTCCAAAGTCGCTTAACCAAGCATGTTCATATTACTTTTCCTGTTCATTGTGTTACTCATATCATACTGTGTTTAGGCTTTTAATGCAAGCTCAAGTTCATCAATGAGTGTTTTTAGTCTGTTTACAACGGCTTCAAAGGCTGATTTTTCGGTTAAGTCAATGCCAGCTTTTTTGACTTGCTCAACTGGAAAATCATCGCCACCAGCCCGGAGTAATGTCATATGTTTTTCAATATTTTTTGGGTCTTCTTTAACAAGCTCATAAAGTTTTAAGCTCGCTGCGAAACTTGTGGCGTATTGATAGACATAAAATGGGGTGTTAAATAGATGTGGGATGTATGCCCAGACATATTGTTTTCCAGGTTCTTCGGTAATGTCGATATCATAAAACTTTTTGTAGAGGTCGACCATGATGTTTGAGAGCGCTTCATAGGTGATTGGTTCCCCTTTTTCTGCAAGTTCATGGGTTTTGAGTTCGTAGGCTGCAAATAGGGTTTGTCGGTAAAACGTTCCTAAAATATCATCGATTGATTGTTGGAGTAAGGCAATCTTATCTTCGTTTGTTCCGGTGTTGGTTTTAATGAAGTAATCGAGTAAGTTGTGCTCGTTGAATGTTGAAGCGATTTCGGCTACAAAGATTGTGTAGTTTTGTGTGGCGACAGGCTGTGCTTCATGCGAAAACATTGAATGCATCGAGTGCCCTGCTTCATGGGCGAGTGTGAAGACGCTGTTTAAGGTGTCATCGTAGTTGAGTAGGATAAACGGGTGTTCGTTTAAAGCGCTCCATGAATAAGCACCTGTTTGCTTGCCATCCGCTTCGAAGACATCGACGTAGCCTTCTTCTAAAGCTTCTTTAGCTTTTGATTTAAAAGCATCACTTAAGTGATCAATCGAGTTAAAAAAGAGTTCTTTCGCTTCTTCGTAACTAAATTTACTTTTACTTTTTGCAAGCGGCATAAAGCGGTCAAATGTGCGATGTTTTTTAAGCTTTAAGGTTTCTTTACGCAGGGTGTAGTAGCGTTTGATTAAATCGGTGTTTTCTGTGGCGACATCAACGAGGTTGTGATAGACGACAGGGTCGATGTTATTGCCAAATAAATAGCTGTCCAAGGTGGTTGGATATGCTCTTGATTTCATTCGCGCAAGATCTGCTTGTAAGACGGTGTTATAGATTTGAGCATAGGTGTGTTTATGATTTTCATAGTGTGAAAATATGGCACTGAAAACAGCTTCTCTATCGTCTGCATCTTGTAAGTCTGCTAGGTAACTTCTGAAGTTTCCACTGGTTACGTTGATGGTTTCACCGCTTTTTAAGGTGACTTCTTTAAAGGTGTTATCGGCAACCGCTAAAGCGCTGTAAAGTTGTGAACCTTGACTTGAAAGTTGGCGGTAATTCGCCAGCAACATTTCGCTTTGTTGGTCGAGTACGTGTTGTTGTTGGTGGAACAGTTTTTCTAATGGAAATCTATATTCTTTTAGATTGTCATCTTGTTCGATGAAGCCAAAGACTTTTTCTTTTCCGATACTTAAAATTTCTGGGTTTTCAAAGGCTGAAGCTTTGCTGAGTTCGTTGAGTAGGTAAGCTACTTTTTGAACCCGCGCTGCGTTTTCTACGTTCTTTTTATTTAAGTCGCTTTTTAACGCGGCGTATTGATATAGTTTATGCGCCATTAAAGCGACTTCGCGTTGTTTGGTATAATAGCTTCTAAAGGCTTCAAAATCGTTAAGTTTTCCTTTGTAGTTCGGTATTTCTTCAATGATTCCTTGAAGCTTCTTTACTTCGGTTTCCCACGCCTCGATGGTGGGGTAGAGATTTTCTAATTTCCACTTCATAATTGGCCCTCCATTTGTTATAATAAAGTACCTTCGTATTATAGCATAGATAAAATTGGATTTCATGAAACAATGCAAGCATTTTCATTAAAATGATTATTTGAATTTTTTATAATTTATGGTATACTTACTTTGGAGGTAGTCAATACTAAGGAGGAAGCTTGTATGATTCAAATGTATACAACACCAAGTTGCTCATCATGTAGAAAAGCGAAGAAATGGTTTGAGGAACATCGTATTGAGTATCGCGAGAAAAACATCTTTAATATTAAGCTGACAAAAGATGATATCATGCTCATGTTAAGGAATACTGAAGGCGGATTCGAAGATATCATTTCAACCCGTTCGAAAGTTTTCCAAGATAAAAACTTAAACATGGAAGATATGACAATGCGTGAGCTTACAGATTTTATTATTGCGAACCCAAGTGTGTTAAGACGCCCGATCATCATCGAAGATAATAAGATGCAAGTTGGCTATAATGAGGATGAAATTCGTACGTTTATTCCGAAACGTTTAAGAGAAATCATTATGTGCACTACGTGTGATAAAGGTGAAGATTGCGATTATGTACATGCGCTTGAAACCTACTTTAAAGAACTGCGTGATGAGAAAGTAAAAGCTACAAACTAATCACTAAACCTCTTAATATCTATTAGGAGGTTTTTTTATGCACAGGTGCAATGATTTGTTTTTTTGTGCAGTTTTGTTAAGATTAAGATAAGCTATAAGCGTGTTTTATCTATAAGGAGATGTTATTGTGTTAGACACCTTAAAGGTAGCGTATGATAATATTCGTTTCAATCTAAAGACTTTGATTATTTTCCAACTCGGGTACTTATTGCTTGGGTTGGTCTTGGTGCTACCGCTTGTGCGGTTACTGTTTTACGGAGCGATTCGTATCTCTGGATATGTATACATTACCAATACGATGATGCTGAATTTTTTAATGCGACCACAAACGCTTGTGATCCTTTTTGCTATTGCAGTCATTGTCAGTATTTATGTGGTAATTGAAATGGTCACTTTGGCGATTTTGTTTGAGTTTGGGCATTACAAAGAAAAGATTGATGTTTTAAGTTTGCTTGATGCTGGCATGCGTAAGGTCGGAATTGTTTTAAAGAACCATCATGTTAAGGTTGTTTTTTCTGCGTTTTTGTTTTTGTTCGTTGTAGAGGCATTTCATTTGAGTGGCTTTGCGAGTACAACGACAATTCCAAGACAATTGATTGAAGAGGGACGAACACTTCTACCGCTTCAAATAGGTTTTTACATGATTGCCGTTTTGTTTGTTGCACTGTTTATTGAGACGATTTTTTCAATCAATATATACACCTTTGAGTCGTTATCTTTTAAGAAAGCTTATCTAAAAACACGGGTGATGTTAAAAGGGCAACGCGTAAAAATGTTTGGATTATTTGTGATTGTAAATTTAGTATTAAATATACTTTTATACCTTTTTTATCTAGTTGTGATTGCGTTATTGGCGGGAATCATATTTATTACTAGAGGACAAACACAGTTACTCGGGGTGCTGTTATCGACACTCTATGTTACATACATTATTGTGATGACATTAGCAACGATTGTTTTGATACCAATCAATTATGCGATGATTGCGTCTTGGTATTATAAGCGCAAAGATGTGTTGGGGTATGAACGGAAAAATACCTATGTTCCAAAAGCGCGAAAACAACGATTTAGCCCAAACTTGATTCGTCGAGTGAGTTTAACGGTTTTAACGATTGTGCTAGGGGTGAATATTGCGAATACTTTTACCTTGATCGGGCATACGAGATCACCGGTAGAGCTATTTAACAGAGCGGATGTGGTCGCGCATCGCGGGGCTTCTTTGGTGGCTCCTGAAAACACCTTGGCGTCTGTGCAAGCGGCGTTAGATATGAACGTTGATGGCGTTGAGTTCGACGTTAAAATGACACGTGATGGAGTGCCTATATTGATGCATGATGATACGCTTGGTAGAACGACCGATGATGGGACTAATCAAAACGTCGAAAATGTTGACTTTTCATATATTGAAACGCTTGATGCAGGCAGTTGGTTTAGTGATGCGTTTGATGGTGAACCCGTTCCAACATTGAGAGAAACCCTTGAGTTGATTGATGGTCGAGCGACAGCATATATTGATTTGAAATCACGCGGTGAAACCTTTAATCGTGCGATTGTCGATATTATTGAAGATCTCGATATGGTAGATGATGTTAAAGTGATGAGCTTTAGTTTGCCTCAGCTTACTTCTATTAAAGCGATGAATGAAGATATTGAGACGGTTTTACTGATTGCAACTTTCATTGGAAACTTCGAGACGTTTATCCGTAATGATGCTGTTGATAATATTGCGGTTCGAGGGTTTTTACTAAGAAACAATATTGAGTTTATTCAGCGAACTCACGAAGAAGGTAAGCGCGTGTATGTTTGGACGGTTGAAACGTATGATGATGCGATTTTCTTTGTTAACCGTGATATTAGTGGATTGATTGCAAAGGATCCGAATGTAGCTCGTGAGGCAGTCCATGCGAAGAATACGAATCCTGCGATTATCGATTGGTTAAGGGTTTTATTTGAACCTAGAAATATACCACAATAAAGAAAATGATTTTTGGTTTGAAAACGTTTTTAAAGCCTTGATATAAGTTGAGTTTTGATGTTTAAAGCGCTATAATGAAAATGTATGAAAATGATATTTATAGGAGGATTTATTCATGGGAGTTAAAGTAGCAATTAATGGTTTTGGAAGAATTGGTCGTTTGGCTTTTCGTTTAATGAACGATAACCCGGAGTTTGACATTGTCGCGATCAACGATTTAACAGATGCAGAAAGTTTGGCTTACTTGCTGAAATACGATACAGCGCAAGGACGTTATAAAACAGATGCAATTAGTTTTGAAGGGAACAGCATTATTGTCGATGGCAAAGAGATTAAAATTTATGCTGAACGCGATCCTGAAGACTTACCTTGGAAAGAACTTGGCGTTGATGTTGTATTAGAATGTACTGGATTCTTTACAAGCAAAGACAAAGCAGAAAAGCACATTAAAGCAGGTGCGAATAAAGTCGTTATTAGTGCGCCAGCTAAAGGTGATTTGAAGACAGTTGTGTACAATGTTAACCACGATATTTTAGATGGTTCTGAGACGGTTATCAGTGGAGCATCTTGTACGACAAACTGCCTTGCACCAATCGTTAAAGTTTTAGATGATAACTTTGGGATTAATCGCGGATTTATGACCACCGCACATGCTTATACCAATGATCAAAATACTTTAGACGGACCACATGCTAAAGATATTCATGCACGCCGTGGTCGTGCAGCAGCGGCGAATATTGTACCAACAACAACTGGGGCTGCGGCAGCTGTTGGACTCGTTTTACCACACTTAAACGGTAAATTGGATGGATTCGCTTTACGCGTCCCAACCGTTACAGGTTCTGCAGTAGATTTAGTCGTTGAACTTGATAAAAAAGTTGATAAAGAAACTGTAAATCAAGCGATTAAAAATGCGGCGAATGAAACGATTGGTTACACAGAAGACCCAATTGTTTCAAGTGATACAATCGGTATGGAGTTCGGAACGCTTTTTGATGCGCAAATGACTTCAGTACTAAACACAGATGATGGTAAACAGTTGGTTAAAGTACTTATGTGGTACGATAACGAAATGAGTTATGTGGCTCAAATGGTTCGTACGATTAAAGTCTTAGCGATTCGCTAAGGATTGATTTTCAATAAAAATGTTGACTTCGGTCAGCATTTTTTATTTTTATATATCTTAGTTACTAAGTTTGCATGAACATGTTATAATATTTTTTGAGGTGATTATATGTTAGAACATGTTGTTGAAGCTAGAAAAAAACTATATGAACGCATGGAATCTGAATCGGTGGCTCTTTTTTTTGCTGGGAGTGCACCCCATAGAACAACGGATCAGTACTATAAGTACGCGCCACAGAGAAATTTTTATTATTTAACAAATCTTCATGAGCCAAATATGATTTTGATGATGTTAAACGGTAAAGAGGATACAAAAACCTATTTGTTTGTGGAAGAAAATACCGATCATATTATTAAGTGGGAAGGCGCTCGTATGGAGAAGCAAGCTGCTTCTGAGCGTTCAGGAATAGATATTGCAAATATCCGCTACTTAAAAGAGTTTGATGGTATGTTTCATCAAGTGATGAATTATGCGAGAAGTGTGATGGGAACGCCTCCTAAAACACTTTATCTTGATCTTTACCACGTCGATCCTAAAAACCCACCAATCGCACTTGAGCAGGCTGATCGGATTTTGAAAAACTACAAAGAGTTAACGGTCAAAGCCATTAATGAGCATACGTCTTATTTGAGAATGTTCAAATCTGATGCAGAGATTAAACAGATTCAAGCTGCGATCAATCATACAGAAAAAGGGTTAAATAATGTCATGAAGAAGCTTAAAGCGCGCAGTCATGAGTATCAGTTAGAAGCTGATTTTTTACATGAGATCACACTTTCTGGTAGTGAAGGCAATGCCTTTGAGACGATTGCGGCGTGTTCAGATAATGCGACTGTTTTACATTACATAGAAAATCGTGATGTTTTGAAAAAAGATGCCTTAATTTTGTTTGATTTAGGAGCTCTACATCAAAATTATGCATCAGATATTTCAAGAACTTACCCGGTGAGCGGGAAGTTTACTAAACGTCAAAAAACGCTTTATAATATTGTTTTAGAAGTTAATAAAGCAACGATTGAAGAAATTCGACCAGGTGTTACTTGGAAGCATTTGAATGATTTTGCCAAACAGATGTTGATTGAGAAAACCAAAGCAATTGGTTTGATCAAAGAAGATACAGAGATTAGTGAGTTGTATTATCATTCAATCGGACACTTTATGGGCTTAGATGTCCATGATGTAGGTCATTACAATATACCTTTAGAAGCAGGGATGGTATTAACGATAGAACCTGGGCTATACATTAAAGATGAAGGTATTGGAATTCGTATAGAAGATGATATTTTAGTAACAAAAGATGGTTATAAGAATTTAAGTCAGTCAATTATTAAAGAAGTTGAAGATATTGAAGCGTTTATCGCTTTAGACGAAAAATAAAATTTAAGACCATACAATGTGTGGTCTTAATCTATTAAAAGGTTGGATAGGCATGAAGAAACTATTACTGTTTACATTGTTTGTATTTGTTATGATTATTGCAATAGGTTGTCAAGATGAGGAACAAGGGGACCCTACGATTCAAGCGGTGATGGTCGATCGCTCGACAATCCCTGCTGATAATATTATTGGTGAGTTTACTTTAGAAACGATTGAGTTGCTCGTGTATTATAGCAATGGTGAGATTGGTCGCAAATCAGTGACTGAGGCTATGTTAGAAGCGAATCAGTCAGAAAAACTCAATGAGATGGGTACGCATAGTATACGCCTTAGTTATCGCGGGCATCGCACAGAGTTTGAGATTACGATGCTTGATTCAGGAAGTCGCATTCTTGATTTTTATTACGTCAATGATCTCCATGGGGCACTGTTGCCAGATGGTAATCAAATGGGCATGGCTGCGATTGGTAATTTGTTGAATGATGCACGAAGTAAAAGACCAGATTCAACGGTCATTTTAGCAGGTGGCGATATGCTACAAGGCGGGTTTATTTCAAATGCATCATACGGTGAAATCGCGGTAGAACTTATGGATATGGTTGGCTTTGATGCGGCTGCGGTTGGAAACCATGAGTTTGATTGGGGATTAGAAACGGTGACACGCTACTATTTAGATGGTAATGAAGATGTTTATCGTGCTCAGCATCCTTTTTTAGGCGCAAATGTTGTTTATAAAGGAACGCAGAATTTACCAGATGGGATCGATCCTTATACGATTTTAGAAAAAGGAGATCTACGGATTGGTGTGATTGGAATCATGGGCTATGGATTAGAAAGTTCGATCGCTAGGTTGATGGTTCAAGGCTATGAATTTTTAGATCCTGTGCCGATTATTGGTGATTATGCAGAATATTTAAGACAAGAAGAAGCGGTTGATTTGGTCGTGGTGGCGGCTCATGCGGGAACTCAAGGATTAAATAGTCGCGTTGCGAATCTAACTGGAGATGCCCGTGTTGATATCGTATTTAACGGACACACACATCGCGCTGAAACCGCGACTTTTGGGAATATGCTTTCGATGCAATCAGGCGGATATGGGTCTCATGTTGGCCACATTCGGTTGGTTGTTACGGATGGGAATATTGTTGATTATGAGATGATAAATTTAACTGCGAGTGATGATGCTCGGCTGCGCCGAGCTGATAGTGATATCGAGCTATTTTTGGATCAGGCCTTAGAAGATCTTTCTCATTACTTTGAAACGCTGTTTTTAGCAGAACGATATTTATCGAGAGATGAGCTTGCGGAATGGATGGCGCGTTTGATGTTAGAAGTTGCTGGGGCCGAATTTTCGTTTCAAAACACTGGGGGAACAAGACATAGTATTGATTCTAATGAAGCCATATCTTTATCAACGCTATTGAATGTGTTCCCATTTGACAATCAAGTCGTGAGTGCATATGTAAGTGGTTATGAGTTGGAACCCTTTTTCTATAATGTAACCGTCTCAACGCTAACGTCTGACATCGATGACGATGCGCTTTATTTTATCGCGACAACGGATTTCTTGTTTTTCCGCGAAGGCAATCATCAAGAGGATAATCCAACGGTGGAATTGATTGCGAGAAACATGCAGGACTTGATTATTGAGGAGTTGCTGTTGCAAGCGGAAATTTATGAGAGTTTTGATACAAACAATCCATTGCTCTTACCAGGGTATATGGATGAAAACGATATTGATTTAGATGATTTATTTCATTAAAGGCTTGTTTTCAAGCCTTTTTTTCAACACTGAAATAGTGCTCGTATGCTATAATACGTTTGAGGTGAAAGTATGGGGTATATCGAAGGTGTCATCCGCAACCTTACATACTATAATGACGACAACGCTTACGCAGTCATCAAACTAACGATTACTGACGCGAACATTAAGCGCGGTCTTTTTGACGAGGATTTGGATGAAGTGATGACAGTCACTGGATATTTTCCAAAACCGATGAAGGGTGAATCGTATCGTTTTTATGGTGATATCGTTCATCACCCTAAATATGGGGATCAGTTTAGTGCAAAAAGTGTTGAAAAAGTCAGTGAGACGAATATTGAGGGTTTAGCGGAATATTTCTCCAGTGATTTGTTTCCTGGAGTTGGTGAAAAAACGGCGCATCGTGTGGTTGATGTTTTAGGGAAAGACGCAATTGCGAAAATTATCAGCGATAGCGATGTTTTAGAGACAGTTCCTAAACTTACCGATGCGCAAAAGCAGGTTTTGATTGAAGGATTAAAAGAACATAAGGCATCCGAACAGATGCTGATTAAACTTTATGGTTATGGCATCTCTTCAAAAATGGCGATGCGAATTATCAATGTCTATAAAACCGAAACGATTGCAAAGATTGAAACGAATCCGTATCAAATGATTCAAGATATTGATGGCATTGGATTTGAACGGGCCGATGTGATTGGTAAAAAGCTTGGGTTTAAAGAAGATCATCCTTCGAGGATTGAAGCACTTATCACGCATTTGTTTATTGAGTTAGTGTTGAGCCAAGGTCATACGCATATTGAGGCAGAACGGTTTATCGATGCAGCCTCTGCTAAGATTGAAAGCGATCAAGATGATGTCGGTAAAGGTGTGCTCAAAAAAGCTTTAGATAAACTAATTCAAGCGAAAGTATTTGTAATTATTGAGGATGTTTTAACGCTGAAACGCATTTTTAAAGCTGAAGAAACCATTGCTGAAAAGATTAAGACATTGACACTCACGACGCAAGCGATTGATGAGGACAAGGCACTTAGATTAATTCAAACGGTTGAGAAAGAAGAATCAATCACATATTCAGCGCTTCAAATCGAAGCGATTTTAAAAGCTTTAAAACATCAAAGTATGATTGTCACAGGTGGACCTGGAACAGGAAAAACCACAGTCATTAAAGGTATCATTGAAGTGTATTATCGCTACCATAGTTTGATGAAACCAAGGAAAGAACAAGCTTCATTGATTCATTTAATTGCACCGACCGGTCGCGCCGCAAAAAGAATGGAAGAATCGACAGGCTACTACGCTCAAACCATTCATCGTTTTTTAGGCTATGCGTTTGATGGAAGTTTTGAGTACAACCGATATAACCAGGTTGAAGGAAACTTGTTCATTATCGACGAAGCGTCGATGATTGATGTCTTTTTAGCGTCACAGTTGTTAGAAAGTTTACCAGATTTTGCGAATGTTATTTTTGTTGGGGATGATGCACAACTACCGAGTGTGGGTCCTGGGCAAGTTTTTAAAGATATGATTGACTCGAGGGCTTTAGAAGTAGTTGCTTTAAATGTGATCCACCGACAAGGGAAGGATTCAAACATTATCAAACTCGCTGAGAAAATCCGTCAAGGATCACTTCCAAGTGATCTGATGAAGGTTCATGATGATCGCGTGATTTTTTATGAGCATCCTCGAAACTTCCAAACTCGGTTAAAGAAAATTATTGACTATATGATTGAAGAGGGGTTTAGCATTCAAGATGATATCCAAGTTTTAATCCCTATGTACAAAGGTGATGTAGGGATTCATGAGACCAATCGGTTTATTCAGTCAAATTATAATTTAAACACCACGCGTGTAATCGATCATGGTGAACGGCAATTTCGTTTAGAAGATAAGGTCTTACAGCTTGTTAATCAAGCGGAAGATAAAGTGATGAACGGGGATCAAGGTAAGATTATTGATATTTTAGAAGATGAGGTTGTAGTCGAGTTTCTTGAAAATAAAGTTTCCTATAAAACAAAAGTTCTCATCAACATTACGCATGCATATGCGATGAGTATTCATAAAGCACAAGGTAGCGAATATAAAGTCGTTGTTTTACCTCTGTTCTCAAGCTACTCAATTATGTTAAAAAGAAAACTTATATATACCGCAATTACACGAGCTAAAGAGCGTTTGGTCATTCTTGGAAATATCGATAAGCTTGAGTATGCTGTGTCACAGTTAGAAGAAGCGCGCCATACGCAGTTAAAAGCGAAGCTTACTGAGCAGGTTAAACCAAAAAAGCGGATCGATACACCGTTACCATTAAAGCAATCAAGCGAAGCGGTCCATCGTATCGATGACCCTGAAATTCCTTTTGATACACTAGGAGAACTGTTGGATCAAAAAACGCCGTATGATTTTTTAGACTAAAGGTAATTGTATTGCAAAAGTTGTAAATCTTTTGTATAATAAACACGATTGATGAAGAAGATGAGTAGAGCGTATTTGTGTTTAGAGAGTTTGCGTTTGGTGAAAGCAAACCACAAAGAAACTTGAAGCTACTTTGGAGAAACATTGTAAACAATGTTCGTTGCGTTGCGTTAAAACGTTAAAGTGCTAGTTACTAGAAGCAAGGTGGTACCGCGGAAATTTTTCGTCCTTAAGTATTTTTTAAGGGCGTTTTTATTTAGTTTGGAGTGATGAAGATGAAACAATTAACAGGACATGAAATACGTAAAATGTGGTTAGATTTTTTTGAAGAACGCAGCCATAAAGTTGAAGAAAGCGCGAGCTTAATTCCGATTAATGATCCATCACTGTTGTGGATCAACGCAGGGGTAGCTCCGCTCAAAGGGTATTTTGATGGCTCTAAAATCCCTGAAAACCCACGGATTGTCAATGCGCAAAAATGTATTCGAACTAACGATATCGAGAATGTAGGAAAAACAGCTCGACATCATACCTTTTTTGAAATGCTTGGGAATTTTTCAATCGGGGATTATTTTCGTGATGAAGTGATTCCTTGGGCGCTTGAGCTTTTAACGAGCGATGCCTACTATGGGATGGATAAAAATCGGCTTTACATTACGGTATATCCGACTGACCAAGAGACCAAGCAAGCTTGGATAAAAGCAGGGGTTGATGAAGCAAGAATTATTGAATCTGAAAACAATTTTTGGGAAATCGGTAGCGGTCCGTGTGGACCGTGTACGGAGATTTTTTATGACCGAGGCAGTGCTTTTGGTGAAGGTGATCTAAGTTTAATCCGTGATGATGTTGAGAATGACCGTTATATTGAGGTTTGGAACATTGTTTTTTCACAGTTTAATGCGAAACCTGGCTTAGAACGTTCGGCATATCCTGAGCTGCCAAAGAAGAATATTGATACAGGGATGGGTCTTGAGCGGATGGCTGCAATCAGTCAAAATGCTGAAACAAACTTTGAGACTGATTTGATATACCCTGTCATTAAGCATGTGAGTCGCATCGCTAAAAAACCATATGGCGGTGAAATGTCATTTAAAGTCATCGCCGATCATATTCGTAGTGTGACATTTGCGGTATCTGATGGAGCGACTTTGTCAAATGATGGCCGTGGTTATGTGTTAAGAAGATTGTTGAGACGTGCGATTAAACACGGGAAACAACTCGGAATTGAAAGACCATTTTTAAAAGAACTTGTTGAGACCGTGGTTTCGATGATGGAGTCGAGTTATCCGAACTTGCGCCGCACCGAAACGTTTACGAAACAAGTGATTGAAAAAGAAGAGCTAAAGTTTTTAGAAACCTTACATCAAGGTGAAAAAATGCTAGAGAGCTTGCTCGAAAAACATCGAAAAATCATTCCTGGAGATGATGCGTTTAAACTGTATGATACCTATGGATTTCCGTTAGAACTCACTGAAGAGTTTGCGGCACAACATGGCGTTCGTGTTGACCGACAAGGGTTTAATCATGAGATGCAAGCGCAAAAAGACCGCGCAAGAAGTGCCCGTAAAACGATGCGTACGATGAAAGATCAAAACGAAGCTTTTCTTAACTTTAAAAAGCCATCGAAATTTGTCGGGTATGAAACCCTTGAAACCCATACTGAAATCATTAAAATCTTCACTGAAGGTATCGTTGTCAAAGAAACGCCGTTTTATGCGGAAAGTGGGGGACAAGTTTCTGATATTGGGGTAATGGTTAAGGATGGTCAGTCTTATGAAGTTCTAGATGTTGAGAAGCTTCCTAATAAACAGTATTTACACGTCGTTGAAGGCAATAACTTTAAGGTTGGCGATCGCGTTATTATGCAGGTCGATGAAACGGCTAGGCATCAAACGATGGCGCATCATTCGGTCACGCATTTGTTATATAAAACGCTCCGAGAAAAACTTGGAAGTCATGTCAGCCAGCAGGGAAGTTTGGTAGGACCAGATTACTTACGATTCGACTTTAATCACTTTGAGTTGTTAAACGACGCGATGATTTTGGATATCGAAGCTGAAGTGAATAAAAAAATACTTTCAGGCTATGATGTCGATGTTGAGGTTACGACGGTCGATGCAGCTAAATCAAAAGGTGCTATTGCTGAGTTTGGTGAAAAATACGAGAGTGATGTTCGCGTGGTAGATATGGGAGAAACCTTAGATTTGTGCGGTGGAACGCATGTCTCTAATACTTCTGAAATTGAGAAGTTTGCGATTGCCTCGGTTGAGTCGAAAGGCTCTGGGGTGTATCGTATTACTGCGCTTGCAAAACAACGTGTTTATGAGATTGAAGAATATTTAAGTGGGATTGATGAGAATGTCCATCATTTGATGGAAAAAGTTGACACGATTTTAGCTTCAGCACAGGCAAACGATATTACCTTAAGTGTTGAGCTTCCTAAAGAGACTCCAATCCAAGGTTCATACCAAGATGTTATGAATAAACGTAAGTACTATGAACAGCTTCAAACGACTGTGAAGCGTTTGGAAAAAACATACAAAGAAGCGTTAGAAAAAGTATCATTAGAAGGTATGAAATCATATTTAGAAGCACAAGTTGGAAATACGATCGTTATTAAAACGCATAACGTTGATCCAAAAACGGTTAAAACGCTGGCGGATCGATTGATGGATCATTTACAAAAAGGTGTTGTGTTTATTGCGAATACCTATGAAGATAAATTGATTTTTATCGCTAAATCAAATACTGATGTCCATGCTGGTAAGCTTGTAAAAGAAGCCTCAGGTATTGCTGGTGGCGGTGGCGGTGGTCGTCCTGATTTTGCACAGGCTGGTGCCAAAGATGTATCTAAGGTAGACGACGTAATCCGTTATGTGAAAGAAGTGCTCCAATGAAAGTTTTAGCCTTAGATTTAGGGACGAAAACGATGGGTGTTGCCATTAGTGATGCCCATCTCATGCTCGCTCGAGGGCTAGAAACGTTTCGCTTTGAGCTGAACCGGTTTGATATTGCGGTAGGTCGAGTGTTGTATTGGTTGACTCAGGAATCGATTAAAACGATTGTTTTAGGGCTCCCCAAAAACATGGATGGTAGTGAAGGAAATCAATCGAAAATAAGTCGTGATTTTAAAGCGATGTTAGAAGCTGAAATTGATATTCCCATTATACTTTGGGATGAACGTCTTAGCAGTAAAATGGCGCATAGCCATATGCTTCAAGGTAAAATGAATAAAAAGAAACGCAAATCCAGCATTGATGAAGTGGCTGCAGTTGTGATATTGCAAAGCTATCTCGATGCTAAATTATAGGAGGTTTTTTCATGGATGAAAGAACATTAAGAGTAGAAGATGACCAAGGTAAGACGTACGATTATGAGATTTTATTTACCTTTACCTCAGAGCGTACGAATAAGTCTTATGTAATCTTTAAAGAACCAGGAGATTCAGAAGAGTTGTTTGCCTATATTTATAACGAAGCCGATACTGAAGGTGGTAAGTTAATGCCGGTAGAAACGGATGAAGAATGGGATGAAATCGAAGCAAAAATCGATCAGTATTTTGAAGAGAATGAAACTGAGTAATGAGAGTTATTTACCGATTG
Organism: Candidatus Izemoplasma sp.; assembly: GCA_007117625.1. GTDB lineage: Bacteria > Bacillota_I > Bacilli_A > Izemoplasmatales > Izemoplasmataceae > SLQR01. Next base: position 60,412 of record SKGE01000001.1, read on the forward strand.
ATTCGATCGTTTTAGAACCGTTAAAAGCGTTTGCTCAAGCACACGATGTACCAATCATTAAAGATCAAGGACTACGGTTTTTACAACAGCTCATTCTCATTAAAGATGCGCAATCTGTGTTAGAAATAGGAACGGCGATTGGTTACAGTGCTTTAGGCATGCTCGCTGTAAAACCTGAGCTGAAAATAGTCACCGTTGAACGCGATCCTAACATGCAAGTCCTTGCAAGAAAAAACTTTGAAAGTTTTGGAAAAAAGGCATCAGTTCAGTTAATATGTGAGGATGCATTGAACTATTTACCAGATCCATCACAGCGATTTGATATGATATTTATCGATGCGGCGAAGGCGCAATCACAGCGTTTTTTTGAACGTTTTGAGCGGTTTTTACATCCAGGCGGGGTGATTGTTGTCGATAATCTTGATTTTCATGGCTTGGTCGGGTCGAAACCTTCATCTAAAAATGTGCGCCGCTTGGTAGAGAAGATTGAAGCATTTATTGAATATGTGCAAAAACGCGAAGCGTATGACACGGTGATTTATCCTATTGGAGATGGGATGAGCGTCAGTATCAAGAAGAGGTGAAAGATGAAACTAGCAGTGACATTATCAAATCCTCAAGCGATTGGGGCATATAAAGCATCGCATGCCGATGCTGTGATCGTAGGGTTAGAAAAACTATCGATGCGGATTAAACAGCAGTTTAGTCTTGAAGCGCTTGATGAGATTATTGAAGCGTGCCAAAAAGAA
>SKGE01000088.1 GCA_007117625.1 Candidatus Izemoplasma sp.
TCATGATTGAAATTCCTAGTGCCGCGTTAAATATCCCAACTTTAGCAAAACACATTGATTTTATCTCAATTGGTAGTAATGATTTGATTCAATATTTATATGCCGCAGACCGTATGAATCCCAAAGTATCTTATCTGTATGAGCCATACGATCCAACCTTACTAAGACTTTTAAATACAATTATTAGTGAAGCCAAAAACGCTTCTATTGAAACTGGATTATGCGGTGAAATTGGTAGCAATAAAGACATTGCATTACTCCTAACAGCAATGGAAATCGATGAGATTAGCATGAGTGCAAATAGTATTTTAGAAGTGCGTGAAGCTTTGAGTAAAGTAAAATATGAAACACTTCAAGAGTTACTGAAAAATGTATTAAAAAAAGAATCTGCGAATCAAGTTAAAGCAGCACTAAAAGCGTTTAATGAGGAGTATTCATTATAATAAAAATAAGCTACGTCGCAATACGATGTAGCTTTTTTAATATTCATTAAATTTATCGTAAAATTCAATCATTATGCGCTATACTTAAGATATTAACTATGGAGGAAAATAATGTGGACAAATAATGATACACGAGTAATAAAAGCGCTTGAAAAAAAGTGGAACGCATCCGGAATGATTGAAATATTTCATCAAGACACATCATTATATAAGAGTTTCTTCGGATACTCGAATCGTGTTGAAAGTAAAAAAACACAAGCTAACGATACCTACTTGTTGAACCGTAGAAGTCGTTTACTACAAGCTATTGTGATATTGCAACTGATTGATCAAAAGCGGTTAAAACTCAATGATTCGATTGCTAAGTACATTCCTGAATATCCAATAGGTAAAGGTATAACGATATACCACTTACTGATGAATGAGTCAGGGATTCCTGATTACTATTATGGTTCTATCATGCTTCAAAAAAACACTTCAGAATCGCATCAAAAAATGACTGAGCAAGAGCGTTATATCAATGAAAGTCAAATGTTTTATCAACCAATCAGCTTCGAAGAAGTATTGACACATATTAAAGATCAAGTACTTTTCAAAGCTGGAACAAAAGATTATTGGAGTAGTACAAATGCCTATTTTCTTGAAGTCATTATCAAACGTGTGTATGATATGGATTATAACGAGGTGCTTGCTAAAGAAGTATTTAAGCCATTAGCAATGTTTGATACAACACCAGGTCACCATGCAACAACACATTCTTATGTTTGTATGCGCGATGTAAACTTGATTAAAGCTGATTATATTGGTGATGAACGCATAGTTTGGACCACTACGCTTAATGATATCTGCAAACTGATGCACGGCTTAAGAGGCCGTAAATGGGTTTCAAAAGCATTATGGAAAACTGCTTTGGAACCTAATGAGCGGGGCGATGCTATAATCTGTGCGTACCGAAATGGTATGGAATACTATGAATCTGATGTTTTAGGATATCATGTTGATATGTATATAGATCCATCATCTAAAGTAAGCTTTGTTCATGTTAGTAACGAATCTCCTATGTTTCGTTTGATTGAGGGGAACTGGGTAAACTTTCATACGTACTTACGACAACATATAGAGTTATTATTTGCAAAACCAATCGCGCCCTATTTAGATCACTATCATCAACGAAATGCTTGGGACGTCATGCAACTTAGCATTGAAGATAGTCAAAAAGAGTTTGTGATTGAACCAAAAACAGCATTGTGTTGGGCATATTCTGAACCAAAAGAAAAACAAAGTTATGTGCTTATGGAAGGCTATCGATCAATTGGTTACATGATGCTTGCCATCGATGTAGAAAAAGAGATTTATGCGATTGATGTACTTATTGTAGATAAACGATATCAAAACCGGGGTTATGGAAAAATCATGTTGAATAAAGGACTTGATATTTTAAAAGAAGCGGGAGCTAAAAAGATTGAAATCGTTGTCAATAAGTTCAATATACCAGCGTATAAAATGTATCGTGCACTTGGGTTTAAAGAAACTGGACTTTATGAGGCTGGTGTTCGTTTGACGAAATATTTATGAAAAAAGTAAAACCGCGGTTTTACTTTTTTATGTACCACAATAAGTTACATAAGGCTTGTGAGTAGTCGGTACTTCTTTGAAGGCTTGAGGGATGTTTTTATCAAATGGATTTTGCACTATTTTTAACAGTGTATCGAAAGTTTCAAAGTTTTTTTCATTGCACGCTTGATCAAGTGCATGCTTGACCAAATGATTTCTTGGAATAACTACAGGATTGCTTTTTTTCATCTGATCAAAAGGCTTTTTCTCATCTTTAATTCTTTTTTTCCATGTCATCTCCCAGTCTAAAAAAGCCTGACTGTTAAACAAGGCGTTATTGAGATAGTTTTGGTCGGTTAAAGCTCTAAACGTTACGGTGTAGTCACTTGCATATTTTTCAAGCAAGGCTAATAGTTTATCAATTAATGCTATATCAGTATTATTTTTTACTTCATACCCAAGCTTATTAGCCATGATTTGATAATAGTAACCTTCGAAAAGATGGCCAAACCTTTCTAAGGCGGACTGAACAAGATTTATAGCACGTGATTTATCTTTATCGATTAATGGCAAAATGGCTAATCCGAGTTTCGCTAGATTCCAAGAGGCGATGTAGGGTTGGTTGCCATAGGCATATCGACCTTTTGAATCGATAGAACTGTAGACTGCTTTCAAATCATATTGGTCGATAAAAGCACAAGGACCATAATCTATGGTTTCACCAGAAATTGTAGTGTTATCGGTATTCATCACTCCATGCACAAAGCCAACTGATTGCCAAAGCGCAACCAGTTTGGCTTGACGTGCAATGATTCTTTCGTACCACGCCAGATATATATTTTCTTTGTTCATCAAGTCTTTATCATGTCTAAAAATCGCATAGTTTGCAAGTTTTTTTAGAGTACCAATATCGTCTTTATAGTGAATCAACTCAAACGTTCCAACTCGTAAATGACTCTTTGCAATGCGCACCAATACCCCAGCATCTTGCGGACCAATCCGTTCAATTTTATCGTTTGTTTCAATGACTGCTAGACTACGTGTTGTAGGAATATTGAGCGCAAACATGGCTTCGCTCATTAAGTACTCTAATAACGCAGACCGCAAAGTAGCTCGACCATCAAAACCTCTTGAATAAACAGTTGGGCCACTACCTTTTAATTGAATATCGTAGAGTGTATTTTCATGTTTGTGTTCAAATAAAAGATGTGCACGGCCATCCCCAAGGATGTTAAAGTGTCCATACTGATGACCAGCATAAGCTAATGCGATGGGTGAAAATATCGGTGTATCAGTATTAGCAAGCATAAATTGACACCCATGTGGTGTGTTTAACCGCTTTGTGTTTAAACTTAAGGCGTTAGCAAGGTCATCATTAAAAACCTTAAACGCTGCATCATTAAATTGTAGGGGGTTATGAGCAGTGTATAAAGATTTGGAGACATTTTTATAGGTTGTATATATATCAAAGCCATAGTTGTTTTTCATAAGTATCACCACTTTTATGCGTATTATAGCACCTGTAAAACAACCTTTAGGATTAGAAGCATTAGTTTTTAGCAATGTCGAAATGTAAATTTATGTTAGCATCAGCAGTTGTGACCAAACCGTTAAATAGTTAAAGGTTCTAGAAATGAAAAACTCAGTCAATTAACTGAGTTTTTTTAAGACAACATGTTCGTAGGCATCCAAAGTGACTTCACCGCTTAGGCCTACATTTGAATTGCTGAATAGATCGATGAAGTTCCCATGTAAAATATCGTGTTGTAGTTTTTGTGGTTGGTTTTTATTGCTGTAGATGAAAAGTAAATCTTGCTTTTCTACGATTATACTGTGGTTATCGTAATGGATCCAATTGATGTCGACACTCTTAAATGCTGCATGTGTTTTGTATAGGGCATTTAATTTAGTGATAAAATTTTTCATGTTTAGATCTTGTTTGTTTGTATCCCATTCCATTGCAGAACGTGCGTCCCAAGGTCCTTCTCCCGTTAAACCGATTTCAGTACCGTAATAAATACTTGGTGTTCCAGGCAGCATATATAAGAAAGTAATCATTAGCTGCATAAGTTTTGGATTATTATGGGTTAAATGAGCGATACGCTCTGTATCGTGTGAATCTACAAGGTTGAAGAGGTTTTCTAAAACAGGTCTAGGGTATGAAAAGATGCAGTCGCTAATCGCGTGAACAAATTGTTCAGCTGTGATTTTTGTGGCAATGTTTTGGGTTCCGAAGAACTTCCACATCGGAAACAAAAATTCGTAGTTCATTGTACTGTCATGCTGGTCTCCTTGAAGCCACGCATAAGCATTGTACCAGTTTTCACCAAGTAAGAATGCATCAGGTTTAATCGCTTTAATTTCTTTCCTAAATACCCGCCAAAAATGATGACTCACTTCATTACCAACATCAAGGCGCCACCCATCCACATCAAAATTTTCGATCCAATATTTTCCAACCTTGATGAAGTAATCTTGCATGAGAGGATGATCCATGTTAATTTTTGGCATCGTATAGGTGAACGCAAAGGTTTCATAATTCGGTCGTTCTTTTCGTTGTTTTAAACCTTCGATATCGACTGGCCATGATTTTAAATAAAACCCATCATAGTACTCACTATCTTTTCCCTTCTCAATAACGTCTTTAAAGAAAGGATGTTCGTGAGACATGTGATTGAATACTGAATCTAAAACAACCGATAAGTTCATTGCGTGCGCTTTTTCTACCAGTGTTTTTAAATCAGATTTGGTACCGAACGTCGGATCAATTTCAAAGTAGTCTACGGTGTCATATTTATGAACAGAAGGAGATACAAAAATCGGGTTTAAATAGATTCCAGTAAATCCTAAATCTTTAATGTAGTCTAGTTTTTCAGTAATGCCTTGTAGGGTCCCGCCATAGGCTCTAAAGTTGCCTCTTTCACGTGGGGTGTCCCAAGGCTGATAGTCGTCTTGAACGCCACCGATACGGTTAAAACTATCCGGGAAGATAGAATACCATATTTGGTCTTTAATCCAGCTTGGCGCTTTAAAAATGTCTGATTCCAATAAATAAGGAAAGTTATAAAAGTTAGCAAGGTTTTTACGCTCGTGAGGATAATCGTTTAGATCAAAGAGATGTTGAGGCCCTACAAAATAATGACCGTCAATGATGAAAGCATATTTTGTTCGCTTTGTTGGCGCGTTTACCGTGTAGATGTAGTAATCATATTCTGGTGAAGTAAGATATTTTTCCATCGGTTTGACAAACTCTTCATCTAATACCCAATCACCACGTTGTCGAACTTCATCAAAGGCAAACCCAAACGGCTCACCATAAATAATTTCGACACTTATAGCATGACCCTTTATCACGCGGAGTTTAATTTCTAAAGTGTTTGCATCGACGCCATAGGCGTAATAAGATTTTGGATCGTGAACAAAACTAGATTTTTTCATCAGGAAACCTTCTTTCGTTAGCATAGTTAATATTGTAATGAAAAAAAATGGTAATTTCAACCTTTATATAAATAAGGTTCGTAATATTTTAGGAAAATTTATAATGGCCATCAAAGCGTTTACAAATTAAAATTCTTGTGTTAGAATTATGAAATAATATATTAGTGCAGAAAAGGTGGGTTTTATGCAGACAAATAAAACAATAGGAGAGCGCTTATTGGGTTATTTAAAAGCCTTTGGATTATGGCTTTTGAATTTCTTTATTCTTAAACCAGCGAACTTTTTCAAGAAGCTTGGTTTGGGAGTTGTCAATATTTACAAGCGCATTGTAAATGCTTACAAAGAGGATAAAAAGGCCTTTTTTAAAGGATTGAGTAGTTTTTTTATCATCGGACTCGGACAGCTTAGAAATAAACAATATTACAAAGCAATACCACTATTATTATTGTTGGTTATTATCATTGCAATTGAGTTCTTTACAGGTGGATACATCTATGTGTTACAAGGTGAACTTGCTCAATACCCTGCCGACGAACGCTTATTTTTCTTCCGTGATTATGGAGGATTTTTCACACGTGGTATTTGGGGGTTCTTCTCATTAGGTGAGTTTGTCCGCGGAGATATGTACCGTGGTCAACGCATTGTCACTTTTGACCCTGTCATCACTTGGAGAAGTGCTGATAATTCTAGAAACTTACTCGGACAAGGCGTCATTGCATTAGTCTTCTTAGGGGTTTTTGCAGTCGTTTGGATTGCTAGTATTATCGATGCTTTCCGCACCCACAGAAAGATTGAAGAAGAGGGTGAAGTTGAGCCGTTTAATGTGTTTATTCGCCGCATTTGGGATGAATTGTTTGCATATATTATCATTCTTCCCGCTGTTGTGATTATATTGTTCTTTACACTTATACCGTTTTTATTTTCCTTGCTCGTCGCCTTTACGAACTGGACGGGAAGGATTGAACTGGGTGACCGATTAATTATTTGGCACGGACTACAAACGTTTAGACTTATCTTGCAAGATCCAGTATGGTTTGAGTTCTTCTTAGATGTCCTTATTTGGACGTTATTCTACGCCTTTATGAGTAGTGTCACAGTTTATGTTTTAGGACTCATCCAAGCATTAATTATTGAGAGTAAATATGTTGTTTTCAAGAAGTTTTGGCGTTTAGCACTCATCATTCCTTGGGCGATTCCAGGGATGGTAAGTTTAATGTTGTTTAGAAATGTTTTCGCAGACAGTTTCGGATTGGTAAATCAGATTCTTGCCAATCAAGGGATTACTGAAAATGTCAAAGATTTCTTGCGGATGATAGGATTGGTCGGTCAGATTGACCGCGTCCCAGGTACAGGGAATATTTTATGGTTATCTGACCCTAGAAACGGTAGTCTTGCCAAAGCGATTGTTATTGTTGTCAACCTTTGGATGGGATATCCATACTTTATGTTATTAATTACAGGTGTTTTAAGCACTATCCCAATGAGTCTTTATGAAGCAGCAGATATCGATGGTGCGAGTAACTTACAAAAATTCCGTTTTGTTACGTTCCCATGGATTTTGCGCGCCACTGCACCGGTTATCATTACAACATTTACCTTTAACTTTAATAATTTTGGGGCCATTTACTTCCTCACTGGAGGTGGACCGGGCTACCCGAGTGTTCCGCAGTCCTTAAGGGTGCTCGGAGCAGCACCTGGTCAAACCGATATATTAATTTCTTGGATCTTTAAGCTTTCGTTTGATGCAACCGTTCGACAGTTTAACCTTGCCGCTGTTTACTCTATTCTAATCTTCTTGTTCATTGGATTAACCGCAGTATACAACCTGGCTAAACTGAAGAACTTCTGGGAGGAGGATTAATCATGAAAAAATTTATGCAAAAATTCTCTTTTAAAAAGTATTCAAAAGAAGCCCGTCAACAGCGTCGTGAGACAAGAATATTGATGAACCGTACAGTGAAACAGCGATTTAAACGATGGTTACAGCGTTTAACGGTAAAAAAAGTTGTCGTTGGAACCCTTTTATACGCTTGGTTATTTGTGATGCTTGTGATTGTTTTCACACCGCTACTTTGGATGATTTCAGCATCATTTACGGATGCAAGAAACTTGTCGAGTGTTCCAATTATTCCTCGTCCATCTGAGTGGTCACTGGCAAACTACATTGAACTCTTTACCTACCGTAGTCGTACTGGACAAAGGTATTCGGATTACTTACAAGCATTCTTCTTATCACTACAGCTAGCCGTCTTAAACATGATTTTAGTTGTAATTATCTCATCATTAACTGGTTTTGCTTTTTCAAGATACCGCTTTACAGGAAAGAAAAAAGTTTTATTAGGTATGATGACACTTCAAATGTTCCCATCATTTATGGGTATGATTGCACTCTTTATGTTGTTTAGCTGGCTTGGTTTAACAGGAAATCCTTATGCAGTGGTATTGGTTTATGTTGCTGGTGCGATTCCTTATAACACCTTCATTGTCCGAGGGTTCATGCGTAACATTCCAAAATCATTGGATGAAGCTGCGATGATTGATGGAGCAACAAACTTACAAATTATGCGTAAAATTATTATTCCATTAGCATTGCCGATTATGGGATTCATTGCGGTTACAGCATTTATGGGTCCTTGGATGGATTATATTTTACAGCGTATCTTACTTCAAACCGGTGGTCGTGATACGGTTGCGGTCTGGCTATTTAGATACATGGATCCGTTCTCACACAACTATAACCCAATTCGCTTTATGACAGGTGCCTTGTTTATCACCGTACCAATCATGCTAGTACAATTGTATATGCAGAAATTTGTTGTTTACGGATTAACAGCAGGTGCTGAAAAAGGATAAAATCAAAGAGTGCGATAACCGCACTCTTTGTTAAA
>SKGE01000007.1 GCA_007117625.1 Candidatus Izemoplasma sp.
ACGAAGATTTAGTCTCTGTACGTTATTCAACAAGTTGGTCAAGCGATAGCGTTTATATACGTGAGGGCTATCAAACGATTATCGATGCCATTGAAGGTTTGAGTATGGACGATATTCGCGAGATTTTGTTAGAACTTGGAATAAGGGAGTTGAGATAGATGCTTAGAAAATGTATGGTACCACTAGTTTTACTTATGATGTTTATATTATCGGGGTGTCAATCAATTGATGCATCGGACATCTTAGATATGTTTGAAAGTCTTGACGATTATGATTCAAATGTCGAGTATGAAGAAGATGTTTCGGATTATGATTTAGAGGGTCGCGGCGATATGTTCACAGTTACGGTAGAGGATGAATATATCGTTTTGTCCATTGCTGAAGGTTTAGTGATGGCATCTTTAGAAATAGATTTTGAAGAAGACCGTGGAGATTTATTAGTAACCGCTGCGAAGTTGTCTTATATAGATTATTCAGATGCATTGTTTGTCTATTACAGTGGAACGTTCGATCGTTTTTATGTCCTTGAAGATAGTGATACAGAAGATTTTGTTAAAGCACTTGCTGCTTTATCGATCGATGATATTGTGGACATGTTAGATAAACTCGGTATCGACGAAGTCAACGATTAAGATATTTTAAAATTATAAAAAGCCTTGAATTCAGTACATCCTGATTTCAAGGCTTTTTTTGATTGTTTATGAAGCATTTCTTTATAACTTTAAAAATCATTAGTTTCGTTTCAACACCGGGTTCTTTAAGAAAATAACGTATTGTACTAAAACAAATAAAACGATACACAGTGCCCAAAGTATGAGCAATATTTGTAGAATACTAAGTAAAGAAACTTGGTTTACTTCTAAACGGTTGTTGAACCCTTGCAAAGCAATGGCACTGATCACAAATGGAAAGGTGAAGCTTGACCAGCTTGGATAAAACGATGTTTGAAGCAGTTTGGGTAAATTTATAAGGCCAACAAGCACCATCAATCCTGCCCAAACTGCTAGTGGATAGAGGATATAACTATTTACTTGAGCAAAACTGCTTAAATAGCCGATCAAAAGTAAGCTTGCGGGTGCTGTATAAATAATTAAAGTAGGTTTAATCGGTTCTAAGAGATTTTTGATAAATAATACTCGGTAAGAAACGATGATTATGAGTAAACCATAAATGATAAGTCCGTACCAAAATAAAACCTGCCCAACGCTTTGCATATCGTAAAGTGGTGCGGCGACACTCCCTACAACCACCCCAACATAAAGCACAAAATAACTAGGAAAGACTTTTTTTATGTCCCATGGAAACACATGTTTTATCGTGAAGAGAATGACTAATAATATGTTTAGGAAAATTCCGAGTGCCCATAAAATAAATCCAATCGTGTATGTAAAACTTACGATATAAGTACTTAAAACAATCAAGCTCATTGGAAATGTTGCTATGACTGAAGCAAGAACAGGATTTGAAAAATCTTCTTTAATCATTTTAGGGTAAAGCGAAACTTTTGCTACAAGCGCGATCAAAATCATCACCGCGATAAAGCCAAAAAAGTAGCGGAGCATAGGGTGAATCGGGTTCAGTAAGTTGCCTAAAGAAAAAAGTGCGAGCATTAACCCTGAAATGGGTGTCGGTAAGACCTTTAAACGTGATGCCATTTTTATCGATCACTTTCTTCAGAAATATCGATATTATTAAGTTTTTTTTCCCGAATAATAATACGAGCCGTATTTTCTGCAACCTCTCCAGTAAAAGCAACACACTGATTGAGGTGTTCTTTTGCGGCCATATCCATACCTCTTGTTAAAATGCTGCAACAGAGGACTTTATGATTCTTTTTAAAATCATCTTGAAGTTCGTAAGCAAGCTCAATCGTTTTAACGCTTTTAGGATCTAAGGGAGAACTTCCCTCGGTTCTTCCGAAAAAAAAGCCTAAAGCGAGCACGCCACCACTCACCGCACCGCACGTACACTTCGACCGACCAATCCCGACGGGGAATCCTGAAGCCATTGCTATGACTTCTTTTGGCATGCTAGGATCAAAGTTTTTTCTGATCGCAGCCAGAATTGCTTCAGAACAATAAAACTTTCCTGCCTTAAATAAATCTTCTGCATCTTTTCTAACTTGTTTTAAACTAATATCTCTGTTCATTTTTTCTCCTTTAAACTGTCATAAAATAGGATTTAAAATCCACAACATAAAAATAGTAACACAATTTTTTTAAAAAAAGAATAAAAAGTGAGAGAAATATCTATGTGTGATTAGAATTATATTTAAATGGCTAAAAATAGGTGAAATATACTCATTTAAGATGAATAGATTTGTTTAAATATTCTAATTCCACTTGCAAAATACAGAAATCTGTATTACAATTTATTCGGAATATGAATGTGTGTTCATTAAATGAATACTTATTCACTTAGTAAAACAATATTAATACGATAAAGATTTATATGAAAGGACTGAACCCATGGAACATTTACTAAATGAAAAGCATCACCTTGTACGCAAAACGCTTGCGGAGTTTGCCTTAAAAGAAGTCAAACCGTATGCAAAGGTCATTGATGAACAAGAAACCTTTCCTAATGAGACGGTTAAAAAAATGGCGAAGATGCATCTTTTTGGCCTACCTTTTTCTACGGAACATCACGGTGCAGGTGGTGACACCGTAAGTTATGCAATTGCTGTTATGGAGTTGTCCAAAGTTTGTGCGACAACGGGAGTTATTTTAAGTGCGCATACCTCTTTATGTGCTGAACCAATTTATCGGTGGGGAACCGAAAGTCAAAAAAAACGCTATTTACCTGACTTATTAAGCGGTAAGAAGTTAGGCGCGTTTGGTTTAACCGAACCAAATGCTGGAACCGATGCAGGGGCACAAAAAACAAAAGCGATTGAGCACGATGATCACTACATTTTACACGGAAGTAAAATATTCATTACGAATGCAGGCGAAGCGGATGTTTATATCATCAGTGCGATGACAGAACCAAACGAAAAACACAAAGGAATGTCGCTATTTATCGTTGAGGGTGATACCCCAGGTTTTTCCGTAGGTAAAAAAGAGTTAAAGTTAGGTATTCGAGCCTCATCGACAAAAGAGTTAATTTTAAACCGAGTGAAAGTACCAAAAGAAAACCTTCTTGGAAAAAAGAACAAAGGATTCATGATGGCATTAGAAACCTTAGCGGGTGGAAGAATTGGCATCGCTGCCCAAGCGGTTGGGATTGCTGAAGGTGCTATTGAACAAGCACTAAATTACACCAGTCAACGCAAACAGTTTGGTAAATCGATTTTATCATTTCAAAACACACAGTTTGTTCTTGCGGAACTTGAAACAAAAAAAGAAGCGGCTAAACAGCTTTTATTTAAAGCTGCTAAGTATAAAGACTTAGGCATGCCTTATGCAAAAGAAGCTGCGATGGCAAAGCTCTTTGCAGGTGAAACTGCCACAGAAGTTACTCAAAAAGCTTTACAACTTTTTGGTGGGTACGGTTACACCCGTGAATATGACATTGAACGCATGATGCGTGATGCGAAAATTACTGAAATTTACGAAGGTACCAATGAAGCCCAAAAGATGGTCATCGCCAATAGTATGATGAAAGGGGTCAAATCATGAAAATAGCTGTGTTGGTTAAACAGGTACCAGATACCAATGAAATACAAGTCGATAAAGCAAATGGTACGTTAATCCGTGAAGGCATCCCAACGATTATCAATCCTGATGATTTAAGCGCAGTAGAAGTAGCCCTTCAGATGAAAGAAACCTATGGCGCATTTGTTCATGTATTTACCATGGGACCTAAAAATGCCGTGAACATGCTAAAGGAACTTTACGCTCGCGGCGTTGATCAAACGACCCTACTCACCGACCGACAATTTGCAGGATCAGATACATGGTCAACCTCACTCGTCCTCTCAACTGCCTTGAAGCAAGATGCATTTGATCTCATTATTGCTGGGAGACAAGCGATTGACGGTGATACCGCTCAAGTTGGTGCTCAAGTCGCAGAATTTGTAGACATACCGCATGTTTCTTATGTCGATCAAATTATAGATGTTAAAGATAAAGAACTGTTTATTCGCAAACAAGAAGAGACCCAGTTTTTGAAAATCAAACTCCCTTTTCCATGCCTTATCACCGTACTTGATTCAATTGCGCAACCAAGATATATGAATATGGTACATATCTTTAATCAAACCGAAACACCGATACACATATTAGATAACAATGCCTTGTCAATCGACCCAGCCCTGCTTGGGATAAAAGGCTCGCCAACACGTGTGAAAAAAACATTTACCAAAGAAATCACTAAAAAACAAACCCCATCAACCCTCGATCCATATGAAGCAGCAGAACGCATTGTAAACTTGATCTATAAAAAAGCAAAGGGGGCTTCTTAATGACCTATCAAGACGCAAAGGATTGCTTTGTTTACATCCAACATGATACGCATAATATTAAAGATGTTTCACTTGAGTTATTAAGCGAAGCAAAACATCTATTTCAAACAGAATCTATCAACGAAAAAGTAAAAGCGATTGTCTTAGGGAGCTTATCTGAACAAGCTTTTGATATCCTAAAAAAGTATGGTGCTGATGAAGTTATTCATTGCAGCGAAAGCTATTTAGATCAATACGATGTTTTACACTACCGGAGCATCATCAAAGAAATGATCAATGCCTATCATCCCAAATCATTATTGATTGGTGGAACGATTCAAGGAAGAGAGCTTGCACCAAGAATCAGTGCAAGTGTTCATACCGGTTTAACGGCCGATGCGACCATATTAGAAGTCGATCACAAAGTAGGAGACATTCATAGTTTAGCGATTACAAGACCCGCTTTTGGAGGGAACTTGTTCGCCACCATTATCACACCCAATCATGTCCCACAAATGGCAACGATACGTCCGAGTGTTTTTGAGAAAAGAAACTTCGATTGTAAAGCAATACCGATCACTAAGTTTACGACAAACCTTAAACCCAGTTCGCCAATAAAAATTGAAGAAGTTATCCCAAAAGCAACCGGCAAAAAATCTATTTCAGATGCACGATTAATAGTTTCGGCAGGTCGCGGAGTGAAAGATTGTTTGGATATGGTGACATCGTTTGCAGAAACGCTTCACGCCGAACTCGGCGCATCAAGAGCATTGGTTGATGAAGGTGTCGTCAGTAAACCAGCCCAAGTTGGACAAACTGGAACAACCGTACGTCCGTCTTTATATATTGCGTGCGGTATATCAGGGGCTTTACAACACACTGCAGGCATGGATAAATCGGAAACCATCATTGCCATCAATCCTGATCCAAACGCACCAATCTTTGATGTTGCTGATTTAGGAATCATTGGTGATGCCAAAGAAATACTACCAATAATTATAGAAAAAATCCAAGAACGAGAAGCCTTGAAATAATAAGGTTTGAACGCTATAATATGTTTTGATGAATAAATTATCATGTGCTATTTATATAATTAAAAGATTTAAATAGATACTTGTTTTTGTTTAATAATCTATTAATGAAACGAAAATATTTTTTAGAGGTGCAAAGCAATGAAAAACAAAGTCATATTATTAATGAATAATCAAATGGGGCAAGGGGATCCTGATTTAGGTGAAAACATTTTAGAAACTTTTTTCAACTTACTAAAAAACAAAGAAGACCTTCCAGTTGCAGTATTTTGTATGCATAAAGGCGTCTTTACAATGACCGATGATTCCTTTGTATCAGTACACTTAAAAGCACTTCATGCAAAGGGTGTAGACGTATTGGCTTGCAAAACCTGCGCGGAGTATTACGGGATTGAAAACACTTTAACTGTCGGAAGTTTAAGCAGTATGGATCACTTCATCACACTTGCGAGTAATTATGAAGTAGTCACCATTGCATAGCATTCATAAAAAAGATAGCGTTTCAATAAAATGAAACGCTATTTTTTTAATTAAAAATGTAAGTGTTTACAAATAAGGCTTTTTGGAATATTAAATCATTTGATCTAAAAGTATTTTAATAGCTAAACTGTGAGCTTTTATAGATGTTGATATCTAATCAAAAACTTATTTATAAAATCGAAAAAAGTTGTAAGTTAATGTTGAAATATGTATTACAAATATGTTAAAGTATATATTGATGGAAGCACTTACGTAACTGGTGTGCGTACAGGTCTTCAAAACCTTGTTGTGGGTGTAAAATCTCATAGGTGGGTTCGATTCCCATGTGCTTCCGCCATTTTTTTTGAAATGGGGTGATCGCCATCAAGACTGATAAGAAGCATGATATTGATCTTACTAAGTTTAAGTGCGGTGGTGGTTGAGCCGCTAAAGTAGGACCGGAGGTCCTTAGTAGAATCATCGCAACATTACCAAAACAAACAAATAAAAAAGTGATACATGGGTTTGAAAATAGTGACGATGCTGCAGTCTATCAACTCGATGATGGTAACTACTTACTGAACACGGTAGACTTTTTCACACCAATTCATAAAAACCCTTATATCTTTGGACAAATCGCTGCCGCCAATGCTGTTAGCGATATTTTTGCCGTTGGTGGAACGGTACTTAATTGTTTAAATATTCTTGCCTTCCCTGAGTCTTTTTCTGAAGCTGCGATCACTGACATGTTAAGAGGTGCTACGGATAAAGTACAAGAAGCTGGTGGTGTGATCGTTGGGGGACACTCGATGACCATGGATCAGGTTATTTATGGTCTTTCTGTGAATGGGTTAGTTACTAAAGAAAAACTGAAAACAAATAGCGATGCAAAACTAAAGCAACATATTATTTTAACGAAAAAAATTGGTACTGGTATTTACTCAAACCTCATCAATGAAGCTCCTGAAAGAGAAGATTGTATTGAAGTGATTGACTCGATGACTTATTTAAATAAAACAGCTTCTGAAGTGTCACATCAATTTTCTGTATCAGCATTAACTGATGTAACAGGATTTGGGCTTTTAGGGCATCTAAGTGAAGTGATGAAAGCGAGTAAGCTTTCAGCAAATCTTTATTTTGATCAAGTACCACTCTTTGCACAAACGAAAGAACTTTGCATCAGCCACGCAAATGGTGGTATGAAGCGAAATTATAAGCATTTTGGTGATCAAATCATCTTTAATGATAATACAGATACCATCATGCATAAAAATATATTATTTGATCCTCAAACCAGTGGAGGGTTATTGATCTTTGTTGATGCAGATGACAGTGAAGCACTCTTAGCTGCACTTCATCAAAAAGGCGTTAAAGAAGCTAGCGTTATAGGAGAAACTGTACCGTTTCAAAATACATTAGTCAAAGTTTATAGGTGATAACATGCAAAACTTATACCAAAAAATACCTCAAGTTTCAAGTTTGCTAGAAATGACCCAGATTAAAAGTTATTTATCTGTCTTTTTCTATGCTGAAATAAAAATGGTCATTGAAGAAAGCTTAGCGACATTTAGAGCGAAAATAAAAGCAAAAGCGCTTAATGATATAAACCAAACGATGATTGTCGAAGATATCGTTAATCGACTAGATCAGAAACAAAAATATACCTTAAGAAATGTCGTCAATGGCACAGGAACAATTGTCCACACGAACTTAGGGCGTTCATTGTTATCAAACCAAGCGATTGAAAATGTTGTTCGTGTTTCAACCGCGTACTCAAATTTAGAATATGATTTAGAAAAAGGTGAACGCGGTAGTCGCTATAGCCATGTCGAAAAAATGATCACAAACCTAGTCGGTGCAGAAGCGGCCTTAGTCGTAAACAATAATGCCGCTGCAACGATGATCGCTATTGCTGCATTTAGTCAAGCTAAAGAGGTTGTTATCTCAAGAGGTGAACTGGTTGAAATTGGAGGGTCTTTTCGCATTCCAGAAATCATTAAAGTCTCTGGAGCGCACTTAAAAGAAGTGGGAACGACCAATCGTACCCA
>SKGE01000089.1 GCA_007117625.1 Candidatus Izemoplasma sp.
ATTTGTGTCATCATTGCACGCACCATTTTCTCATTGATCGGTGGGTTTTTTTCTAAATAACGCTTAAAAAATCTTTGCGAAAGAAAAAATCCGATAACGCCTCCAACAAGAAGCGCAAGCACGATAAATAAATAAGCATACCATTCCATATAATCACTCCTTTAATCTCATTAACATTGTACACAATGCTGCTTCAAAATACAAGAACCCACTACGCTTTTCTGCTAATTGGATTCAGTTTAAGTAACAAGCCGACAACAATCACAGTTAGTACGATAATTATACCAAGTGTGATAAAGGTTGCTAAAGTGCTTTCTGGCGCAATGCCAACTAATAGTAAAATTGGAAATCCAAACAGTATCGCAGTTGAAGAACCGACCACTAAATCATTCGCAACCGGGGTTTCGAAATTTGGATCCGCTTCTCTTAATAAAACAATTCCAGTACTCGCCGTTCCTGTGAGCATCCCAAACATCCCTAAGCTGGCTTGAACCGGATACTCTGGATAAATGCGTTTGGTCATAAAAATCACATAAAACAATGTCGCTATCCCGATGATGAACGAAACCGATAAAAACGGAATCCACAAGCCACTTAAATCTTCCACCCTAATTCCAGCGATTGCACTGACAATCATAAAGTCAAAGAAAGTCCCAGCAATCCGATTTAACATGTAATTGTTCGGGTATTGCCTCGTCATAAGGTTAATTTTGCGAAGCCATAAAAATAAGTGTTTAAACGCCATCGCTAAAAGCATTCCGATAATAAAGTTAAATCCAACCACCAAAGAAGCAACCGTTTGAATGCCAAAATCCCCAAGCACACCTGTATTCATCAACGTGACAACCCCATAGATTATCCCAAATGTAAATAGATAAACGGTAAGCACTAAAGCGATTTGAACGGTAAACTTATCAATTGCCTCGGCAACAGGAATCTCATCGGGTGTTTCAATCTCTTGACTACTTACGAGTTTTGTTTTTTGTGTCTCAGCCTTTTCGATACGCTTGTTTTTGTACAGCCAGTTCAAGTAAATCACACCAGCAATGCTTGCCCATAAAAATCCAAAGCTTGCAATCGCAAGACCAAATGATGACCCACCGACAAAACCATAATCAAACTCGTAAATATTCCCAATATTATTGGCTTGTCCTGGTCCTTGTCCAAATCCCATTGGAAATAACATTCCTGAGGCTTTAAAGAGATTAGGAAAGATTGTATAGGCTAAGGTGATCGTTAAGGTAAGTCCAATCAATCCTTGAAGCAAATACGTCGATACAATCAATAGCCCACTAAACAAACTTTTGTTATTCTTAGCACGAACCTTTAGAGCGACTCCGGTTTTCAAACCCAACGCGATGAATCCCAAAGCAATCGCATGGTAGGTAAAGACGCGTAAGACTGACAAGGTTTCGTCGTATTGCTCAGCCCCAAAGATTGGCGTAAAAAGTGTTTCTTTTAAGAATAATCCCAAAAATCCCGCAATGACTGCCGTTGGGAGTAAAGATCGTTTCAAGAAAGGTATTTTTCTTCTTAGAACATTCGATAAAAGCAGCAATAAAGCTAAACTAGAAAAATGTAAAATACCATCCCAAACTTGAATATCAGCAAAATTCATCGGCGAATGCCTCCTTTTAAATGTTCAATTGCTAAAACATATTTCAACGCATTTCTTTTTGCATGACTCAATAAATAAAAAGTTCTTTTATTCGTTTTATCATAAAGAATTAGTTTATTCTTTTGCTGCACTGATGCCATCACATCTTGAACTGCAAAAACTTCTTTATGGGTATTAAAGTCCAACTCAACACGGTTCTTATACAAACTTAAGTTGGCTTGACCAATCGGAACTTTCTTTGTACTTTCAATGACTTCTAACACCGCTTCATGGGAATCTTCAAATAGCACTTGAGAAGATTTATTATCAATAAAAGTTTCTAAAGCATCAAGCTGCGCATGGTACCAATCGGTTGTTTTCTCAAAGTAGGTCTTCCCTTGCGTTTTTTCAAACCGGCCTTTGGTATTGTATAAAAGCTCTAGTCCACAGCTACAACTAACTTTATTGTCAATACTTTTAAGCGTGTTCATCGCATGGCATGAAGGGCAGTAAAAATATGCACTTTCTATATCTTCAGCCAATCGCTTTCCTTTATAAGTGAGATTATATTTCTCTTGAAAGGCGTAATCATCTGCACGAATATGTTCAATAATTGTTTTAAACAAAGTGTCATCATCCATCGATGCAATCGCTTCAGGGGTTAAGGTTTTAGTGACTTGGCCACTTGTTTTTCCCCGTCGGACATGTTTAGACCAGCGTGGCTTTGTTAAATATGCACCATCGATGCGATACAGCAATACAGGTACTTTAACAAGTCGCAAAAGTTTAACGATTGATTTCTCGATTGGCATTAAATCACCATGAAACGTCGCGTTTCCCTCAATAAAGATTGCAATGCTGCCACCGCTTTTAATCATTTTTAAGATATCACGAATCGTTGCCATATCGCTTCGGTACTTAGTTTTTGGGATGGGTGACACTAAGTATTTAATCACTTTAGACCAAAACGGAATTGAGAAGATCATATCACTTGCGACAAAATAAAGAGGAACTTTAAAGCTCATCGCCATTAAAAAAGGGTCCATCGCTAATGCATGGTTCGATAAGATTAAGTACGGTGCTTTTACCCCGGCTTCTTGTTTATAGCGTTTTCCCTTATATCTAAATTTAAAATAAACAAACAATCTAAACACAGGTCTTAGAAAAAAATAGGTAACCTGATGTCGGAATCGCTTACGCATAAAAACCTCCAGTATTTGCCTTAAGCATAGTTTATCATAGAACCTTTTGAACATCAAAGCAAAAGTAATCTAAAACGTTTCTAAATAAGCCATCACGATATAATGAAAAGATTTTAAATAAGCGGAAAACCATACAAAAGCTATTTACAAACAAGCGAATATCAATTACAATAAGCATAGATTAGTATAAGGAGGAATAACAATGCCGAGAAGAATTACGGAGGATTGTATTGCTTGCGCAGCATGCGTTGCTGAATGTCCTGTTGATTGCATCTCTGAAGGTGACATTTATGTTATCGATGAAGATGTATGCATAGACTGTGGTGCGTGTGAAGTTGTTTGTCCAGTTGAAGCTATTATTGAAGTTTAAAAAACGGTGCCCGAGGGCACCTTTTTTTATACAAATTTGAATGGATCTAAATCTTCTTCGCTAACATAAATTGGGCAATCAACGCCGAAATCGTTAAGCTCTTGTTTTAAAGCTTTCGCAAAGTGTTTTTCTGCATAATGTCCGATATCTAAACCGATCATATCCATCTGTAAAAGATCGTGGGCTTGATGGTAGCTAATATCACCGGTTAAATAAATATCAGCGCCTTTTCGCTTCGCTTCAAACATATCCGATGAACCACTTCCTCCACAGATCGCGATTTTTTTAATCGATGTAGGGTTAGTTTTGGCAATCAACCGCGCATGATCAATGTTTAATGCGCTTTTAATATGTTTGATTGCTGCCTCCAAAGGCATCGCATCAACCTTTCCAATCCGTCCAATTCCATGAGCTTCATCTACCATTTCTAAAGGCTCACTATCTCTAAGGCCAAGTTTTTCGGCAAGTACGGTGTTCATGCCGTGATGGCCTAAATCATAGTTAGTATGAGATACATAAAGGGTTAAATCGTTTTGGAAAAGTTTTTTAATAACATTGCCTTTGTAGGTGTCTGTAAGAATATTTTTAAGCGGTCGGAAAATAAATGGGTGATGGGTAATAATGAGGTTTGCACCTTTCTCAATCGCTTCATCGATAATTTCTAAGGTTAAATCAAGTGCGATGACAATACCAGTAATGGCTTTGTCTAAGGTTCCAATCTGTAGACCAACATTATCCCATTCATACGCTAAATCTAAAGGATAATTGGTATCAAAAAAATGTTTAATCTTTAGCCCTTCCATGAATAACCTCCTCAATTTTTTGTAATCGAATACGCTGTTTTTGTTTTGCGTCTGCATCGGGAATCGATTCGACAAGTGTCTTTAAATAACGTTTTTCTTGAGTTAGCATTTCTAAAAATGCAGGTTCTTTTTTTGCTAATAAAATGGGTCCAAACAAGATTTCATCATCACTTAAGGTAGATGCACCTGGGACCATTACAATGATTGGATAGAAATAGCCATCTTCCTCAACCACCGTCTCTTCAACAATTGTTAAGGCGTTGGTCCGCGTCAACATCCTCACTCTTTCGGGTCCGTTGTTCGGTTGAAAAATCCAACGATTAACATTCGGATTTACCAATCCATCGACAATCGTATGAATGGTTTGTCCACCCATTCCTGCAATGACAACGTGATCAACTAGATCATTGAGTTTATCTAAGCCATCACAATGCACTGTTTCAATGACATTTTCGAGTTGATAATTCTTGATATTTTGCAAAGCCCGCTGAAGCGGGCCCTTTTTATTATCGATAGCATAAGCCTTTTTAACCAACCCACTTTTGATCGCTGCAATCGGTAAGTAAGCATGATCGGTACCAACATCATATAACGTATTTGCGTTATTGAAATACTGCATGCAGGTAGCCAATCGTTTTGTTAGCATTACTTGCCACCCATAAAGTCTTTAAGTTTTTTACTGCGAGAAGGGTGACGTAGTTTGCGCAATGCTTTGGCTTCAATTTGACGAATACGCTCACGAGTAACACCAAACTCTCGACCAACTTCTTCTAGGGTTCGCGTGCGTCCATCGAGTAATCCAAAACGCATTCTTAAGACTTTTTCTTCACGATCAGTCAAGGTTTCTAAAACGGTATCAAGCTCTCTTTTTAACATTTCTTTAGAAGTAAACTCAAGCGGTGTTGGCGTATCGTGATCGGCAATAAAATCGCCTAAACTAGAATCTTCTTCTTCACCGACAGGTGATTCTAAAGAAATTGGTTCTTGCGCAACCTTTTGAATGATTTGAACTTTTTCGACACTAATGCCCATCCGTTCTGCAACTTCTTCAGGTTGTGGTTCCCTTTTCAGCTCTTGAATCAGTTGACGTTGGGTTCTGACTAGCTTGTTAATCGTTTCAACCATATGTACCGGAATACGAATCGTTCTTGCTTGATCTGCAATCGCGCGTGTAATCGCTTGTCGAATCCACCAGGTTGCATAAGTAGAAAACTTGAATCCTTTGGTGTGATCAAACTTACCAACAGCTTTAATGAGACCCATATTTCCTTCTTGAATTAAATCGAGAAACTGCATGCCACGACCCACGTATCGCTTCGCGATAGAGACAACGAGTCTTAAGTTTGCTTCAACGAGTTTGTTTTTAGCCAGCTCACCCTTATAAAGCAATTCCTCAACTTCGTGTTTGTAGTCTTGAGTGATTTCTTCATGAGTCTCTTGCATTTGTTCGTACTGCGTTTTTGCCATCTCTGCATAATAAATATTTTTCGCGAGTTCTAACTCAGTATCTGAATCTAACAGTTCAACGCGGCCAATTTCTTTTAAGTACATCCGGACTGGGTCGTCAACCTTAATTGACACCGCACTCTCAAATGATTTATCTTGTAATAACTCTTCTTCAATACTTTTTGCAAAGTCTAAATCAAGCACAAATGTATCATCGATATCATCATCATCTTCATCGTCGTCTAAGCTTAGCTTCGGAATTTTATGAGCGACCATCTCATCTTCACTTACTACATCAACGCTTGATTTTTCTAACTCCGCAACAATATCATCAAAATCGTCTGAGTTTTCATCGACAAATCGTGTGATTTCCTTCACTGCAATGTACCCTTTGCTCTTTCCAATCTCAATTAATTCTTGAATAATTTTTTCTTTTTCCATGTTTTGCCTCCTTATTTAGCTGGTCAATGGCTTTCTTAATCTCAATTTTTGTGGCTAATGAATCGGCAGTCTCTAGTTTACGTTTTAATGCATCTACTTCATTTCTTCTATTTTGTTCGCGCATCACGCGTAAGTAATCTTCAAACTCTTTTTCATCAAACGGATAATTCTCTGCTAAAATATAACGTTTAAAATACGCTTGTAAGGCCGGGTTTAACTTATGCATGAAAAGTTCTGGAACCATGCAACTGTGACGATTAAACGAGTAGTATTCCAAAATTTCTAGTTCAATCTCACGGGCGTTTTTATCGCTAAACATAGCATGCTCAAACTCGGCACGGAACTTTCTAACATAAAACTCATCTTTAAGAAAGTATTTGATAAAGCCGCGTTCTGCTTTCACAAACTTATCAGTGATTTCAACTTTAGGAACTTTTTTAAACGACGGTAAGTGCTTCCGCTTCGTTTCGTTGAAATCTTGTTCGAGGAGTTCAATCGACATGTTTAAGTCTTGACTTAAAATGTTTAAAAAGTGATTTTTCTCAACATTAGATAAAGGTGAAATCATATCAAAGATTATTTTTTTAAATCTTTCAATATCAGTAATCCGCTCTAAATCCACTTGAGCTTTGTGCTGTTTGTAAAAAAACTCTCGACTGCTCAACGCTTCTTTCACTTGCTTTTGAAAGGCTTTAGTACCGTGTTTATTAATAAAATCATCAGGATCTAACTGTTCAGGCAGTTCGACGACTTTAACTTGAAACTGTGCTGCTTCAAAGTCTTTGACAAACTTCCGTGTCGCATCGAGCCCAGCTTGGTCCCCATCAAAACATAAAATGACTCGGTTGGTCTTTTGTCTTAGCAAACGAATGTGTTCTTTAGTCAGTGCCGTCCCCATTACCGCAACGGAAGCTTTGATACCGGCGCGATACGCCGCAATGACATCCATGAAGCCTTCAAAGACAATGACACTATTCGACTCAGAGATTGCTTTGTGGGCACGGTGATAATTATATAATACCTTACTTTTTTCAAACACAGGGGTGCCTTGTGTGTTCATATATTTCGCAGATTTATTGTCTTTGGTAAAAACGCGTCCTGAAAATCCAATTGTTTTTCCATGTTCATCATGTAAAGGAAAAATAATGCGATTTCTAAACACATCATAGATACGGTCTTCTTCTCGTACTAGACCAAGATCGATTAAATCGCTTAAAAGAATATCTTTTTTCTGTAGCGCTTCATATAAAGCATCGCCCTTTTGAGGGGCTAGTCCAATATCAAAATACTCAATTAAATCTTTATGAATAGTTCTTTGCTTTAAGTATTCAAGGGCCGAAGCTCCTGACTTGGTGTGATTTAAGGTGACTTTGTAGAAGTTGAGCGCTTCTTGATTAATATCGTAATATTTTTGGTTAGGGCTTTGAAAAGCGGGTTGATCGAGTGGAATGTTAACGCGATCAGCTAATATCCTTAAAGCATCAGCACTGGATACATTTTTAGTTTCTTTGACAAAGGTAATCGCATTGCCACTCGCTCGACAAGAAAAACAGTGATAGAGCTGTTTTTCTTCATTGACTGAGAAAGAAGGTGTTTTTTCATGATGAAAAGGGCATAAACCAAAATGATTTTTCCCTTTTTTCTCAAGCGCTGTGGTCTCTGAGATTAGCTCAACGAGATCGACAGCTGACAAAATCTCTTCTACAGTCTTATTTTGAGTCTCTGACACGCTATCACCTAAAATAATAGTTTTTTATTTAAATAGTCGATGAGTTCATCTTCTTTTAAACGAATTTGTTCCATCGTATCACGTTCACGAACCGTATAGGTTTGTTCTGATAATGAATCGTCATCAATCGTAATCGCAAACGGCGTACCAATCGCATCTTGACGACGGTATCGTTTTCCGATTTTACCAGTATCATCATACACGGCCGGAAAGTGTTTTGCGAGTTTACTGTAAAGTTTTTCCGCAGCATCTTTGTGATACTTTTTAATCAAAGGAAACACCGCGATTTTATAAGGCGCTAGTGCAGGGTGGATCGATAGATTGATACGG
>SKGE01000042.1 GCA_007117625.1 Candidatus Izemoplasma sp.
ATATCGTCTTCAAAGGTGAAACGTACCCACGTTTCATTGAGTAAAAATGCATCTAACGCATTTTCAAACATTTCACGTTCTTCATCATGCATCTCGTCTAAGATTAAGTCATAGGTTTCATTATTGATGTATAAATTCATTGAACTTTCTAACTCTTCAATAATGTAGTGGATCTTAAAACTAGTATCCGCGTCCATACCCGTAAGCTCTAAAAAATTGGCTTCGACAATTACTTCTGTCGTTTTGACTCCATCAATTCGTGCGCCACGAATGGTATAGTTGATGGTAAATGAGATTTCTTCATCGTTTTCTTCGCCTTCAAACGTCATATTATAGAAGATTTCAAAGCTATCTTCAATATTCATAGAAGTTTGTGCAGCGCTTAAATGTGATAATGTGCCATCCCAGTTACTAACGATGTCCTCAGCAATTGCTTCTGGGTCTTCATCATCTCCTAAAAGTCCACAGGCTGTTAGTCCAACCATCATAAAAGCTAAACCAAACATAAGTAATAATTTTTTCATATATTTCTTCCTCCCTAATTTTTTATATCACTACTATTATAGCGCTTTTATTAAGCTTTGTATACAGCTTAAATATAATTCAAATTAGATTTGATTGAAGGTGATATGTTTTCTATGAAGGTTGTTGTATAATAAAGATATAAGAGGTGGTGTTATGCATCTGTTGTTTATCGACCAACTGAAGAAGATTAAAAAGAAGCCTTTTGAGTGGTTTGGACTGGTCTTAATCGTTGCGATCGTTAGTCTAACATTTATGACTGTTAAGCCGCTCACAGAGCGTTTAGAAGCTCCGATTGATGATTATTTGCAGACTCAAAATGTAGAGGATTTTCACATCCGTGTAGGCATGCCTGACTTTAATTATTTGACTAGGCAACAAAGGCTTGCACTCTACATTGGAATGGGTCTTTACATGCATCCAGACTTTAGTGGTTTTAATGATCGCACCGCTTCTCCTTATGAAATGAATGCGATAACGATGTATATTCAAGAAAATATTCATGATTATCCAAATTTAATAAGAGATTTGTACGCTTCAATGATTCATGAGGCGATTAAAGATTATGATATAGATGTTGAGATTAATTACTCTGTCATGCTTGAAGATGATACTTTTTATTACCGTATCATTACTTTAAATGATTCAATCAATAAACCTTATTTAGTTGATGGTGCATTACCTGGTGATAATGAAGTTGCTATCTTTGAAGTGTTTGCAGATAAAAATAATTTACAGCTTGGTGACACGCTTACTATTAAAGACGAGTCCTATACGATTAGTGGTTTTATTTATGCTCCAGATTTTTTACTCCCGTCGTTGCGTTCAACGTCCATGCTATATAACCCCGAGGTAGA
Source organism: Candidatus Izemoplasma sp. (assembly GCA_007117625.1). Lineage (GTDB taxonomy): Bacteria > Bacillota_I > Bacilli_A > Izemoplasmatales > Izemoplasmataceae > SLQR01. The sequence continues at coordinate 1,380 of SKGE01000042.1, forward strand.
GACAGTGGTCATTACGACTGAAGATACGCTTTTCAGTATGGGGGAGCCGTTTCGGGTGTTTTTCCAAGGTAAAGGCGACTTTACCGCTTTAGCTGAGTCATTTGATGTGACACAAATCATGCAGAGCGATTGGCGTGTTTTTGGTCGTAATATGCGTTTGATTGAAAGTGTCTTGCCACAAGCGTTCAATCCACGTATTACGGCGGCAAGTTTTGAAAGTAGTTTGACCGCAGCTTTTGTGACGATCTTTTTAGGATTGTTTTATGGTTTAAGCATTGGGCTGATTTTGCTTTTCATGAAGCGTTGGATTGAAGCACAAAAAGAGGATTTAGAGGTACTTTCTAAACTTGGTTACTCAAAACATCAGTTGGCGATGGCTTTACTGCTTGTGCCGTTTAGTTTATCGCTTGCGATCGTGATTAGTGGCATCTTTGGGCTGTGGTTATCTGATGCGACATTTGGACTTTACAGCAGTCGTTATTTGATGCCACACATGCCTTTTACAGTGAGCTTATCAACCTTAATGATTGGATTCATTGTACCCATGATTGTGTTAAATGGGTTTAGTTATCTTTATGTTTATGTCTTGCTGCATAAGATGCATCAAGCACAAAATATTACTGTGCGCAAGATGCGCTTTAAAAAAGTGTATTTGACAGTGATTCGAAGTATTTTATTGGTGTTTATTTCTGTACTTTTACTCGTAAGCTTTTTTGCGCGGGATTTAATTGATGATTACCAAAGTCAATCTTTACAAGGGAAACATTTTGAAACGATGGTTTTGCTAAATCATTACCGGGAGATGCCGAAAGAAGATGGCGAAGGGTTTATTTATGGCAATCTCAACTTAATTGCAATCAATGATACGTTTTTGCGGAATCGAAGCGTTGTTTTAGGGTACGGATTTGACCCTACACAAACCATGTATCGCTTAAAAGATGATGATTTGATGTCGAACCAGCTGTTATATGAGGGGGTTGTTGTTTCAACATTTTTTGCGGTATCTGAGTCTGTTGAGGTTGGTGACGAACTTCTGATTGAAGTGTTTGGCAATCGACATGCGTTTACGGTTGTTGGTATTTCAGATGAGCTTTTGGAGTCGGCAATCTATTTCGATATTGAAACGTTGAACAGTCTGTTTGGGTTTGATGATGGTCTCATGTATAATGGGTACTTTTCTGAGGAAACCATCACTTCTGAGTTTGGCGTTTTTAGAATTGTCAATTATCGAGCGATTGTTGATGAGGTAGAAATGATGTTTACCTTAACGAACCGGATTGTAACGGCGTTGATGATGCTTTCTTCGTTGTTAGCTATATTTATGTTTTATTACTTTGTACGTGGTATTTTATTTGAACAACTCGATACCTTTTTGACATTAAAAGCGTTTGGGTATTTACCACATGAGACGTTTTATGTGTTTTTTAAGCGGACATTTATTGAGTTGATTATCGCCTATATAGTTAGCATTGGACTTAGTTATGTGTTTATGCAAGTGGCTTTGTATTATCTTTATCAAACACTCGGATTTGTCTTTGTCTTAAATATTCCTTGGCACTTGGTAATCGTTGCGTTATTCGCTTTATTATTTGGGGTTTTCATGTTGACATTCCTCGTGCATCGCGCCGTTTCTAAGCTACCGCTCAGTATGGTATTAAAAAAGGCTTGACTATTTGTCAAACCATTCAAAACTATCATTAGCGCCAAAGTTATAGTCGGCTTGTGAAAACGTCAGGTAATGTATATTTTCCTTGTCAATGGTTGCATAGACAACCTGTTTGGCTTTGGTGTCATAATAAGGTCGATACTTGGTTTTTCCAATTGTGATGCTTTCTTTGCTATCTAAAGCATTAAAACGGTCTGACATCTTTTGTACATTGTTTTGGAAACGGCCGTTTAGTACAAGATACTTTGCACGAATGATTTCTTGTTTCATTTGATCAGCTCCAGTTTGTTTACACCACGTGAGGCATAATGTTTTATAGGATACATTATAGCATGAATGTAATTAAATTCGAAAGTGGTGGTTATATGTCTAAGAAAAAAGATTTAAAAGGCGATATTATTCGTTCTGCTTTAAGAGCGTTTGCTAAGCAAGATTTTCAAAAAGTTTCAACCAATCAAATTGTTGAAGATGCGAAAGTGTCGAAAGGACTTTTATTTCATTACTTTCAAAGCAAGTTAGCGCTTTATACCTATTTGTATGAGATGAGTTGGCAAATTGTGTATCGCGATATTTTCAATGATTTTCCGTTTGAGAATCGGGATGTTTTTGAACGGCTTAAGCTGATGATTTTACGCAAGACAAAGTGTTTTCATAAACATGAGACGATGACGAGTTTTTTAAAACGTGCGCATGCCGCGACGCAACCTGAGCTTGTTAAGATGCGATCACAGCTTTACCAAAGTTTTCAACAAAAATCGTATAAACGTGTTTTTGACAATATTGATAAAACGTTGTTTTTAGATGATGTATATATCGATGATATTTATAAAATTGTGATATGGACATTAAACCGTGTGACACATGAATGTGATAAGCAACATAATGAGAAAAGTAAAGCTGAGCTATTACGAATTTTAGAGGAAGAGTTAAAGCATTATACCACATTGTTTAAGCATTATTTTTATCGATAAAAAAGACAACCGAGGTTGTCTTTTTAAATGCTTTCGTAAATACTTACAAGATGGACAAACAGCATCACGAAGAATCCATAAAATAAAGCTGATGTCAATAAAATCCCTAGCAACGCGTTCCACCATATGTAGCTGTCTGATTTATGTTTTTTTGCAGCGTGTTTGGCAATAAAATATTGTGCTGTACGGGAAAAGTAGCGAATTAGATAAATCATATTGATGATGATCAATGAAGCGGCGACCAAACTTAAAACTTCTGCATACAAAAAAGCCAGCACAGTTAGCAGTAAGTGCAAGGAAGATAATAATACTACGCGAACTAGTTGATGTAGCAAAAGTTTTGATTTCATCGCCATCTCCTCGTGGATTATCTCCAAAACTATTGTAACATATTAAATGCTTTTTAGCTTTTCTTTACGTAATACCCTAGTCCAATCGCTCCAGGTCCTGCATGCGCACCAACGGCTGGGGTGAGCGGCATACTAAAGACAGTTTCTAGTTTTGGATCGGCCGCTTTAAGAGCATCTTCTATCTCGTCGCGTACGGCATCGTTATGGGCGTGACAGATGAACGGTTCGACATCTAAGCCTTTGGTTTCTTCTAAATACATTTCGACGACGCGATTAACAGCTTTTTTAAAGGTGCGAATTTTTTCGACGTTTTCAACTTTACCGTCTTTACTAATATGCAGCAATGGTTTGATTTTGAGCATACTTCCCATAAAGCCTTGAGCATTGGATAAGCGTCCATTTTTTACTAAATATGCCAAGGTGTCGACCGCGAAATAGATATGGTTGTTGTCGCGGATGTGTTCGAGCGCTTTGATGATGGTTTCAACTGAGGTGTTTTGTTTGGCGAGACGGGCTGCCTCTAAGGCCATTTTTGCTTCTGGGAATGCAACTGATTTCGAATCGAAAACATGTACGTCTAAGCCTTCAACTCTTTCCGCTGCAACTTGTGCAGCGCCATAAATACCGCTCATGTGTGAACTAATCGTAACGACGATGAGATCGGTGTAACCCTCTTTTTTCATACTTTCATAGATATCAACCATCGATTGGGTTGAGGGTTGAGATGTTTTAGGGAAAATTGATTTGTCCGCTTTGATGCGCTTATAAAAATCTTCTGCGGTAAGTTCTTCGTGATCGATATACTCTTTATCACCGAGGTGAATCATTGAGCGCATAATTGGGATATTGTAATCATGATCAAAGTAGTCTAAGCATGCGTTGGTGTCGGCAACGACTCCGATTTTTTTAGGCATATTATGCATCTCCTTTTTGATAGTTTCTCGCAAGGATAAACAAAAGGTCACTTAAACGGTTTAAGTATTGTCTTGGTTTATCCAAATCTTCGCGTTCGTAAGTATTAATAAAACGCACGAGGGTCCGTTCTGCACGGCGTGTGATGGCGCGTGAGAGGTCAAAGTAGGCGTTTGGCTTGGTCGCTTCACTCCCTGGTAAGACAAACCGCGGTTCTAAGGGATTTTTTTCTAAGTGGTGTGCTTCTTCTTGTTCTAAGGCTTCGATGTCTTGTTCAGTGACTTTGGTAAGTTTTTCGTAGCGTTCTTCGTTGAGTGCTTTGTTAGTCGCTATTAAGGTGTTTATGGTTTGTAACATGTGTTGGATGGTTTTGATAAACTCATAATGGGTGTAATGATAGGTTAGTCCTAATGTGCTACTGAGTTCATCCATCGTTCCAAGTGTTTCAAACAAAATGTCATCTTTGGTGTAGGTCTCGTTTGAGTAGTTTTTCGAGGTTCCTTTGTCACCTTGTTTGGTTGAGATTTGCTGATAGTCTTTAATAATCATGATGTCCCTCCTATTTTTTAAATGCTTTTAATCGCATGATTGATAACGTTACAAAGAGTCCAATCCAGAGCAAACTAAACAAGACTAAGAATGGTTCGGTGAGTTCAAAACTTCCGACTTCAATACGGATTCCGAGTAGAAATGTTTGGGTCTCACGGATGTCGACATTATCTTGAAAGATTAAGTCCATCGCTTCATCCATGTAAACCAGTCTAAATAAGCTTGCGAGTTGAAGTGTTGGTAAAAGTCCCATGATGTAGCGGGTAATGTTCGGTAGATTTCCAACCACCACGTAAAGCCCGGCTAAGAAACCAATTAGGGTTCCGACTAAAGTGCTTAGTGTTCCGTGACTGTTTGATGTTTTTATGAATGTCACAACATAGAAAAACAAACTGCTGAATAGGGTGGTTGATAAAATAATTAATAGAATCAGTAAAATATTTGTCATCAGTGGTAAAAAGGTTTGAACCATTAAAAAGATATAGAGTTGACCGACGATGAGGTTAATAAACCCTAACACTGATCCGATGATGATAGCGGCGATTAAGTAGCTTATGACGATTGTGCTGCGGCCAATCGGAGCGACGTAAAAATCGTTGATGGCGTTTGTTTCTCGGTCGGTGACCATAATCCCTAAAAACCCGAGTGGTACTGTGACTGTCGCGACCATCAGAACACCTGAAAAAATCCATCCATTAATTAAATAGGTTCCTTCAGTGGTTTCAGTTAAGTCTCCGAAGGCATTGCGGAAAAACACGGTAAAGAGCACGAGTATAATAATGACGGATAAAAACGAGAAAAAAACAGCCCAGCGATCTCTTAAGAATATCTTCAGATGCCGTTTGATCAATGCTTGAATCATCATGCTTTTTCCTCCAATCGCTCGCCGGTGATGTTTAAGAAAACATCATCCATGCTTGCTTTTACGATTTCAAAGGTTTCGATATCTTGTCGATAGCTTTCGACAAGTTTAATCCCTTCAAACGGGTCTTTGATATCGATGTGTACGGTTTGATTGACGGTTCTAAATGGAACTTTATCGGACTTTAACTTTTTGAGAAGCGGTGCTTTAGGCACAACTTTCAAGGTATCTTTTGCGTATTGAATGCGGAGTTGTTCGGCTGAATCTTCAGCGCGAATAACGCCTTCATGTAAGATGATGACATGATCGGCATCGAGGACTTCTTCCATGTAATGGGTGGTGAGAAGAATCGTCATGCTAGTTTCTTCTTTGAGTTTTAAGATGAGTTCCCATAGTCCTTTGCGGCTTTTTGGGTCTAAGCCTGTGGTTGGTTCATCGAGCATTAAAATCCGTGGGCTGTGTAATAGTGCTTTAGCAATATCTGCTTTACGGCGCTGCCCACCTGATAAGTTTTTGGTGCGTTGATCAGCGTAAGATTTAAACTGAATGAGTTTGTCTAAGGCGTCAATGCGTGCTTTAAAAGTCTTTTTGTCCATTTTGTATAGCGCTGCGCGCAGGGCGAGGTTTTCCATCACGGTAAGTTCTTTATCTAAGGTGTTGTATTGAAATACGACCCCAAGGTTTTTCCGGATAGCATCGTCATCATGGTCGAGTTCGTGACCGTTGATTTTTACGGTTCCTTGGTCTTTACTAAGCAAGGTTGATAAGATTTCGATGGTGGTGCTTTTTCCTGCTCCATTGGGCCCAAGCAAGGCGAAAAAGACGTTTTCTTTAACGGAAAAGCTAATGTTTTTCACCGCTTCGACATCGCCGTAGCTTTTTGATAGATTTTTGACATCAATAATGTGCATCGGATCCTCCTAAATGATTGGCGTAAAAATGCTTAATAGGCCTTCGAAGAGTCTGGCAATAAGTGGTCTTTTAAGCCATTTTTCGCGATTGATTTGGGTTGAGTCTTGTTTATCTTGTATATATTGATCAACAATGGTACTCACGGCGTTTCCAGTAAATAAAGCAGTAATTTCAAAGTCGATGACGGCACTGCGGTTGTCGAGGTTATAGCTTCCAACAGTGGCAATTTTATCGTCAATGACAAGGATTTTAGCGTGGCTGAATCCTTTGGTGTATTGATAGACATCAATACCGTGTTCTAAAAGGGTTGTGGCATAGAATAAAGTCACTTTGTAAACAAGGTATTTGTCTGGTGTTCCTGGGATGATAACTTCGACGTTGACACCAGAACGTTTGGCAACGATTAAGGCTGTAAGGGTTTCTTGGTCAATGGCCATGTAAGGTGTCATAATGCGAATCGATTTTTTGGCTGTCATGATCATTTTTAAGTAGACGTTACGGATGTGAGCTTCGTGTGAATCAGGTCCAGATTGTAAGATTTGTACGATGTTGTTTTGTGTAATCTTTGTGGTCGGATAATAAAAGTCATCATCGATAAAGGTGTTGGTGTTATAGTAATAGTCTTTAAAAAAGATACAGGTTAGTGATTTAACGGCTTCGCCTCTAAGCTTGACTTGGGTATCGCGAAAGTAATAGTCATAGTCGATGATATTGTCGTACTCATCGGCGAGATTCATCCCCCCGGTGTACCCAACTTCTCCATCAATAACAACGATTTTGCGATGGTTTCTAAAGTTGATGCGCGTGTTGAAAAAAGGAAAATAGATTTTGTCGTTGATGATGAGGTCCACTTTAGATTGTTTGATGATTTTTAGGTATTTCCTGCTTATTCTTGAACTTCCTAAAGCATCGATGATGAGCTTGACCTTGAGACCTTGTTCAGCTTTTTGCATCATTAAATCGATGATTGTTTTACCGCGATGATCGCTTCTTACAATAAAGAACTCCATCAAGATAAATTTTTTGGCGTTTTTTAGTTCTTCGATAAGATCTGGGTAGAACGTTTCACCATTGCGGAACACGTCAATCGCCGTGTTGTGAGCGAAGGGTTGATGGTATGAGATTTTATGTGAAGCATGAAAAATGTGTTTAATGTCTGCATCATCTGTTGGTAAATCAATTTGGCCTTCACTCGCGCGCAGTTCTTTCGTAATGTATGAGTCATCGTGGATCAAAGGTCTGCGTTTATAGCGAAGACTGTATTTAAAGCTTCGCCCAAAAGTTAGGAACAAAGTGATTCCAATGACAGGTTCAAAAGCTAGCAGCAACAACCATGGGAGTTTTTGGGTTGGGCTATCACTGCGCAAGGTCACTGCAATCCATACGATAACAACGAATCCGACAAAAAGGGTTCGTGTTGTGAACCCTATGATTGGTGATAGATCTGTGAGACTGGCGACGAGTTGATAAAGCATTTCGAAAGCGAAACGCATCCCGACCGCAAGTACAATCAGAAATACTACGATAAGAATTTTGCGAATATTTTTTTCCATTGAGAGCCTCTAGTTGTTATTTGTCTTCAAATGTAGGTACTTCGATGCTGCCTTCGATTATTTGTGGGGTGTCGTTGATGTGTTTTTCATTAAAGTGTTTAATTGGGCTTGTTTCAAACGCTTTAACAAGTTTATCGACATTTTTACTAAAACGCTTTTTGTCTTCTTCGAGTATATTTTTGCGTTCTTCGATATATTTTTGATTTTCTTTGGTGTGACGCTCTAGGGTGTCTTCGTAATTCTTCTCGGAATTATCCTTACGTTCAAAGCATGCTTCTTTTTCTGCTTTTTTCTCTTGACTTAAGTGTTTTAGTTTTTGTTCATAGTTGCGCTTTTCTTTTTGAATGAGGTTGTTAAGCTTTTGTGTTTCTTCTTGATAGGCGCGCTCAATTTTTTCGGTGTTTGAAGCATCCGTTTTTTCGATAGTGTCAAGGCGTGCTTCAATGTCGATTTTATATTGGTCGAGGGCTTCGTTCAACATTTCTAGTTTTTCATGGAAGGTTGTCTCTACGTGCTGGAGACGTTCTTCTAGTTTGGTTTTGTACGAAGCGCGCTCAATCTCTTTACGTTGAATGCGCGTTTTCTTGTAGGTATTGGTTTTTTCTAAGGTGTCTGATTTGCGTTGGAGTTGGAATGTATTAAAAAGGTCTGCGCTGTGTTTGATTTCATAGTAGAGTGTGTCAAACGTATTGATATCGTTTGTGGCAGTTTTTTCGATGCGATTGATGGCGGCTTGGATTTGATCTTTGATGTGCATCAATAAGGTTTCTGCTTCTTCAATCGATTGGATTTTAAAGGCTTTGATGTTTTCGATAATGTTGGTGTAAAGTTTTTGTTTTTGTTCGAGTTCACGGGTTTTTATCGCGACGGCTTCGTCGTGATTTTCTTGTTTTTGGTTAAGATTTTTTTTCAGTTTTTTGATGCGGTTTTTGTCTTTTTTTGCATCGAGTTCTTCGATGAGACTTAAGTCTTTGTTGCGTTCTTTGGCTTGTTCTGAAACTAAACTGTTGATGATCACTTGGTGGTTGTTTTCGATTTCTTTCAAGGCGTTTTGATAGATTAAGATTTCGCGTTGATAGGTTTGATCGATTTGTTCCATGATAATATCGTGATCTGTTTCTGCTTGTTTCATCATCGCTTCATAGTCTTTTATTTGTGTGTTTTTATGGGTTTCAATTGCTTTTATAACGCTTTTTTTGTGCGCTAATATGCCATCGTTTTTAAGTGCGGTGTAGTTTTTTGCATGGGTGTAGTAGTGTGTGATTAAAAAGTGTTCTTTGGCTTCGTCTTGTTCGTAGCGCTCGATGGTGTTTTCGATCGTTTGTGCCTGATGGTTATAGTCGAAGTTGTGTTTTGCTTTTAAGGTTTCGCTATCGAGGAGAGCTTGATCTTTGTCGTGTTGAATTTCACGTGCTTTTTGGTTCTTATCATGCTCTGCGGTTTCGATATTGCGTTTTGTGTTTAAGGCATTTTTTGCAAGGTTGAACTTACGTTTTTCTTCTTCGGTTTTTAAGCCTGTATCTGGGGTGATGATGTTGCTGTCTTTTTCGTAGAGTAAACGGGCTTCTTCTAATGTTTGGTTAAAGTTGATAACCTGGATGTCGTTATCGATTAAGACCATTTCTTTTTCGTGGTTGAGTTTGGCTTCGTATTTTAGGCTTTCGATGTTAGTCGTGTTAGATTTGATGAAGTCATCGGTTTTGGTTGAATTGTTACGGATCAAGTGATTTTTGATTGTATCTATGCCCGCTCTTTTGGTATCGATAAATTTCTTTTCATAGGTTTCGATATAGTTTAGGCGTTCTTTTTTGAGTGGGTCGAGTTCGAGTTTATGTTCTTCGGTTAAGGTATCTAGTGCTTCTTTTTTCTCTTTGGTGTGCTGTTTCACTTCTTTGGCATATCGGTTTGCTTCAGCGTTATCGTTTATTTTTTCTTTTTCGTTTTTATATTTTGTTTTTTTGGCGATCAATGCATCATATTTTTCGGTTTCTTCTTTGAGGGCTTTGGCGTGTTTGGCTTCTGTTTTTTTAATTGTTTCATCATGTGGTTTCAAGCCTTCTGTGAATTCGTTTTTTAAGTTTTTTAATGTGGTTTTAAACTCGCTTATTGAGGCTTTGAGACGTTTGTCTTCTTCGGCGAGTTTTTTTTCAGTTTCTGCATTGGTTTTGTCGATATCGCTCGAAAAGGCCAACAATTTTTCTTTGCGTTGGTTGTCGAGGGTATCGATTTTGATGTCTGTGTCTTTTTCGAGTTCAACGGTTTTTTCATAAAAGGTTTGCGTTGCAGTCTCGATGGTTTTGTCATATTTTTGGCGCTTCGCTTTTGCTTCTTCAGCAAATTTGTCTAGTGCGATTTGGTATTCTGTGTCAATTTTTTGGGCTTTTAACTCGTTGAGTGTTTGTTTTTTCTCAAGTGCTTCGATGTTGGATTGTTTGTCTTTTTGGTAATCTTTTTGGGTGTTTTGTTTGCGTTTTTTGAGATCGCTAAGATTGTTTTTATGATCGCTTTCAAGTTGTTTGAGGGTTGCTTCATGTGCTTCGATCATGGTTTTGTAGTGCACCTCAAAAGATTCGAGTTGTGCTTGGGTGAGTTTTTCTATGTCTTGTGTGTTTTGATGAAACATTTTGTGTTTGTGATTCAGTATTTTTTCGGTTTCGACACGATCTCCAATCAGTTTATCGTATTGTTTTTTGAGTAAGTCTTTCAATACATCTGTGTTTGACATTGTTCATTCCCCCTTAAGGTTATTGTATCACTTTTCTAAAGTTATGTAATCACTTATAAACAAAAAAAGACGCGTGTGCGTCTTTTATACATCTGGCATGAATCCAACGATTTTGTCGATTAGACGCATGGTACCACCTACATATACCGCAGTGATTGCTTCGTCTTGCATTTTGAGTTCGACGGTAATTTTTGATGGCTTGTATAGGGTATAGCCTTGTTCGAATACGTAGTGAGATTGTGTAGCGTCATGATACTTATTTAAGTAACAAGCTAAGGCGCCTGATGCGGTTCCGGTCGCACTTTCTTCTTCGATGCCGACAAGTGGGATAAAGTTTCTTCCGTGGGCGCTACTATTTTCTAAGGTTTCAAAGGTAAACATGTAGATGCCGACGGCGCCGTATTGTTTGGCGAGTTTGGTGATTTTTTCAGTGTTGACCTGGATGTTTTGTAAGGCGTTTAGGTTTTTGATTCCCATGAATATTTCTTTGATACCAGTTGAGACGACTTGAACTGGCAAGTCTAAGATGATTGCCTCATCAATCCCGAGTTGCGAGGCAACTTCAGTTTTCTTGATGGTGTCTAAATATTTTGGTTTTTTCATTTGTAAGGTCACGTGGTCGTCGAAAATATAAACATCTAAAATACCTTCTTGGGTTTCGATCGTATAGTGTTTTTTTGTTAGCATATCGAGGTTGCGCATGAGATTAAAGGTCGCAATCGTTGCGTGACCGCATAGTGGGACTTCTACGGTTGGACTAAAGTAACGTAGTTTGTAATCGGCAACCTCACTCGGTAAGACAAATGCGGTTTCTGAATAGTTAACGCGTTTTGCGATTTTTAGCATTTGTGTTTCGGTGATGCCTTGGGTGTCTAAAACGACACCAGCTTCGTTTCCGCCGGTATTTCCTTTAGGGAAGGCACTGACGCGGTAGAGTGTTAAGCTCATATATTTCCCTCCTGTTCTTGAAGTGATATCTATTATAGCACGTATCATTATCTACGTAAATATTTGGCTGATTTTTCGTCGAGTGAGTGGGGATGATATGCTATAATTAAACCAAGCTAGAGGTGGTGATACGATGAAGCTTTGGAATAAACGTTATGAGTCACATCCGTTATTTATTGGTCTCAGTGCTTTTCTACTGACATTGATTGGGCTACATTTTATTTTTGAAAATACTGTGGTACAGATCTTGCAGCCAGTAATTGGGGTGGCTTTTGTGTTAACCTTGACGTATGGACGCAAGGTTTATTTTCCATTGTTTTGGGGTGTTTCTTTTGCTCAGTTTTTTATGCGCACTTTCATCTGGCAAGAAGATATTTTCTTAGTGTTAACCCTTGCGATGGTCTTACCTTTAGTGTATATGATTCAAATTGAAGTTGGTTTGTATATGGCTCAAAAACTGAAACTTAGTAAATTGATGACTGCGTTTCATGCAAAGGACGCTATCAAAACAATAGCACAAACAACGGTATTAGCTTTGGTGGGTTCGGTGATGACGTTTGGACTTTACTATTTGCTTGGTTTGATCGATGCGCGTCTGCTTGAATATGCTGGTATTGAGTTTATGGGACATTGGTTTAGCATTGCGCTGTTTGTGCCAATTGGTTTTTTAGGGTATAAATATGATTCTGAATGGCTAGAATTTAAAGGTTGGCTGTCCCTATTTAAAGTGCTCGCACTGTTTCTTGGTTTTTTTGTTTTAGCAGCTTTACTAGTCTTTGAGGTGGGCTACTTACGGTTTCAATACGATGCTTATATCTTTTTAGTGTTGTTTATCTTTTTAGGGTTTGTCAGTCAATACCGTACGATGCATTATTATGTATTGATTATCCTGATGTTTGGGGTTCTTTACGCTAATGGTTTAGATAGTGATGCGCGATATCAAGTGTTGTTTAATATGAATCTTTTCGCTTTGTTTGGGGTTGGGTTAGCGCTTATTATTAAGCGGTTTAGCGATGAAAAAAAGTTACAAAGTCAGCAGATAGAGGCTAGTAATATTGCCGTCGATCGGTTGCTCGATGATGTTTATGAGTTATTGCAGTTTTCGAGTAAGATGATTACTGAGATGCAAGCTGATGAACGTGAAGTTTATTTGGTGCGGACGCTTAAGATTGCGATGCGCTTGTTTGATGATTGTGATGGTGGGTACTGTTATGTTGAAGAGCTTGGAACGCTGCGCTTTTTACATGCAATAGATTATGATCTTGAAGCTTTACCGTACGTTTATGAAAGTCATGATTTGTTTACGAATACAAATGAGCCTATCAACATTTTACAAAATATTAAAGAGGCTTTTCGAGCACATTACGGTGAAGCTTTTGATATTTTAAGCTCTAAAGGTAAGCGGGTGAAAAGTCGTGCGATGATTCGGTTTGAGTTGAACAAAGATCTAATCTTTTATATTGTGATTGATAAATCGGAGCAGCGAGATCCGTTTACTGATATTCAAATCGATCGTTTAGAGCAGTTTGTACAGTTACTGCGAAGTTTGTTTGTACGTAATTATTTAACGGTGCAAAACATGGCGTTAAAAAAAGAGATTGTTTTATCGATTATTCGAACATTAGAAATCAATGACCCTTATACCAAAGGACATAGTGAGGATGTCGCTGGCTTAGTCACTGCGATTGCGGAGAAACTAAATTTCGACGATGATGCTATGCAAGAACTATACTGGGCAGGCATTTTACATGATATTGGAAAAGTCGGTATTAGTAATCGTGTTTTAAACAAACCTTCAACGTTAACAACAGATGAATATGAAGCCATCAAAGAACATGCCAATTATGGTTATCAAGTTCTTTTTAGACAAAAAGATTTGAAAAAGATTGCCTTGATGGTTAAACATCATCATGAGTGGTATGATGGTCGTGGCTATCCAGATGGTTTATCCGGTGACGAGATTCCGCTAGGATCACAAATCATCAGTATTGCGGATATGATTGCGACGATGGCGAGTGATCGTACCTACCGGAAGCGACAACCAAAATCCGTGATTATCAAAGAGTTAGAAAAGTTTTCAGGCACACAGTTTTCTCCGAAAGTTGCTGAGGTTGCACTCGACTTGCTTGAGAATAATTTGTTAGAAACGCATTTTAAAGGCCATTATTAAAGCGCTACTGGAGTAGCGCTTTTTCTATTGAATGACTTCAAAGCTAACGATGTTTTTTCCGTTTGCTTTAGATTGATATAACAGTCGGTCAACCTTGCTTAAGAGATTGGTATCGCATGTTGAAGATTGTTTTGGGCGATACAAGGCTCCGACTGAAACGGTAATATTGAATCTTTCATGGTTGTGCTTGAAGCTATGATTGGCGAGCACTGTTCGGATCGTTTCAGCCATCTTATCAATAACTTCTTTGTGTTCGGCGGTAAATACGTAAATGAACTCTTCCCCGCCATAACGTGCGAGTAAGCCTTCTTTAGTAGTCGTTTTAAGTAAATCTGCAATGGTTTTTAAAACATCATCGCCGGCGAGGTGTCCGAATGTGTCGTTGATATGTTTAAAGTTATCGACATCGAGCATGATTAGGCCAATACCGCTTTGACAATCTTTTTCAAGGTCGTAGTAATATTCAACAAAAGCTTGGCGATTGGAAAGATTGGTGAGGTAGTCTGTACTCGCCATTTGAATCATCCCAGCTTTGTTGTCTTTTACGATGGTTAGATAGTAGTTTGCAGAGTTGGCAACACCGGTGGTGTTGTAGAGTGCGTTGAGGGTATGTAAGAAGACTAAGACACCAAACGATACATCAAAAAACGGCGTCGTATGATGAAAGATGATAAACAGCGTAATCAGTAGAAGGGTCTCAATTGAAACAGCGAGAAACTTTACCCATGGGTGCCAATTAGAGAATACAATTAAAATCGATAGATTGAAAAAATAGTAATAAAACCCTGCTGCTGGACCGAACGCCCACGTTGAGATGACAGCACTAAAGGTAATCGCGGTGATGAAAATCAGTGAAGCGAGTCCATAGCGTCTTGTTTTATTGACCCGATAAGCAAGCAAGGCACTCATCATACAGAAGACATAGACGAGTGGAAAAATCCAGTTGGTGATGGCGATAAAGATTGGAATTAAGATGATGTATGAAACGATTGCTGAAATATAGACTAAGTTTGCCATATTGTAGTATTGACGGTCTTCTAAGTTTTGCTGGATAAATGCTTTAAGCATTTTTACCACCACCTTTTGTTGTTAAATATATTATAGTATATCATGGTTTTAATGGGTTGAACAGTGAATAAAAGCACACGTTTGTGTGCATTGGTTAGCTTTGATAGACTTGCTCACCTTCAATGTAGGTGGTGAGGACTTTAGCCTCTAAAAGACGATCTTTTTTAAAGTTTTTAACGACGATAAAATCGGCTAAAAATCCTTTTTGTATTTTTCCGAGTTCGTGCTCTTGATAGCTGAAATAAGCAGGAACGTGGGTGTAGGCATCTAGCGCATCTTTTAAATCAAATGCCTCTTCAGGTAAAAACGGTTCTAGGTTTTTATGTTTGATTGACTTTCTTGTCGTTGCGACATAGAGGTTATCAAATGGGTTGATCGCTTCAACAGGTGCATCGGTTGAGATCGTGGTTTTGATACCGGATTGATACATCGTGTTAAAGAGGTAGGTTTCGAAACGACGATCGCCTAATGCCGGTTCTAAAACGGGGATATCTGAGTTTAAGAAAATCGGTTGGGTTTGTGCTCCGACGTTTAACGCTAACATTCTTGCGATTTGTGCTTTGTCTGCAAGTTGAGCATGGATGATAGAGTGTCTTTTGTCACTGCGCGTTGCTGGGTCTAGACTTTCATAGACGTCGAGTAAATCGTCGATAATGGCATCGCCAATACCATGGACAGCACTATCCATCCCCGCTTGATCAGCGGTGGTGATGAGTGCAGCAAGGGTTTCTTTAGGAAATACACGGATCCCTTTGGTATTTGCATCAGCATAAGGTTCACGCATAAAGGCGCTTCTCGCTCCGAGTGAGCCATCCGCTAAAAGTTTTAAAGGTCCCATGCGGTAACGATTAAAGGTTCGGTTGACATATTTTTTGTCGATAAAACGTTTAAGGTTTTCAAGTTTTGGGATGTTGGCTTGTTCTAAAATACGTAGTTTGAGTTTACCGTCTATGTCGAGTTCTTGGATCGCTTCTAAGATCATTTCAAAATCGACATCATACATCGCAAAGTCGTCACTTCCGACGGCAGTGACGCCATTAGCTAGCAAGGCTTCTTGAGCGAGTAAAACTTCCTCTTGGATGCGTGCCTTGGTAATTTTTCCGCTGACTTGCATGATCCATGCGATTGCTTCTTCTTTAAAAATACCGGTTTCAAAGTCGTAGTTGTTTTCCCCTTTTGGAAGTGTTCTTGATGCTTTAGCAAGTTCAATCGCTTTGTCGTTAGCGACGACCATGTGTCCGCAAACACGGTAGAAAACAATCGGTTTTTTGGTGCTAATTTTATTGAGATCTATTTTGGTTAAGCTACGGTTTTCTTGGAACTGACCTTCGTGAAAGCCACGTCCAATTAAAGGATTTTTGTCACTTGATTGCATGCGTTTGATGAGTTTATCAATCGTATCATCGAGTGATAAATCTTCCATGTTCATGCTTTTTCCAATCCCTAAGACGTGTAGGTGGGAATCGTGGAATCCTGGTAAAACGGTGTAGTTGTTGAGGTCGATGATTTCATCGATGGTTTGTTTTAAGATGCTTTGTTTTGAGCCCACGTGGGTAAATCTTCCTTTTTCGACTATGAATGCATTCGCGTTAGAAAATGGGATGTGGGCGTTGATATAAGCTTTTTTCATAAGATCACCTCTTGAGTGCTATTATATCACAAAAAAACATGCACTCGTGCTTGAGTGCATGCGTTTTATTTGAGTTTGCTCGCCTCGACCATGAGTTTGATCATTTGGTTGGAAAAATCGATCGGATCATCGAGTTCATAGCCTTCGATGAGTAGCGCTTGGCGGTATAGTAAGGTTGCGTAATCATCGATTTTTTTAGGTGTTGTTTCATGGATATTTGAAAGCGCGGCGAAGATGTCGTGATTAGGGTTGATCTCTAAAATTCTATCGGCTTTGATATCGGTTTGATTTGGCATTTGTTTGAGAATTTTTTCCATTTCTAAACTTAAGCCTTCGCCGCTGACTAAACAGACTGGTGAATCTTTGAGTCGACCGGAAAGTTTGACGTCTTTGACTTTATCGCCAAGTGCTTTTTTGATCGCTTTTAAGAGTTTTTTGTGATCTTTTTCTTTGGTTTTTAAGTCTTCTTTTTTGCTCTCATCAAGCAGATCCGATTCACTTTGTTTAAGTGATTTAAATGGAGTATCTTCGTAAGACCCTAACACTTGGACCATAAACTCATCGATTTCATCGGTAAAGAGTAAGACTTCGTAATCTTTTTCTTTGACGGCATCCATCTGTGGTTGGTTGAGAATTTGATGACGACTTGACCCGCTGGCGTAGTAGATGGCTTTTTGTTCGTCTGATTTACGCTCGATGTACTCTTTTAATGTGATATATTCTTCAGATTTATTGGTGGTAAACATGATTAAGTCTTTTAGTAAGTCTTTTTTCATGCCAAAGTTGTCGTAGATTCCGTATTTTAGGTTTTTGCCGTAGGCTTTGTAAAACTTGATATAAGTATCGCGGTCACGCTCTAACATTTTTTCAAGTTCTGATTTGATCTTCTTTTCGAGGTGTGCAGCGATTTTTTTGAGCTGACGGTCGTGTTGGAGCATTTCGCGTGAGATGTTTAAAGAAAGGTCTGCGGAATCAACAAGTCCTCTTACAAAGCGGAAGTGATCGGGTAAGAGTTCTTTGTTTTTATCCATGATAAAGACGCTTTTTGAGTAAAGCTGTAAACCTTTTTCAAACTGATCAGTGTAAAAGTCTTGTGGTGGTGATGTTGGGATGAACAGCAATGCGGTATAAGTAAGCATCCCTTCGACGTTGGTGTGGATGACTTTTAGTGGGTCTTCAAAGTCGTTGTATTGACGTTTGTAGAAGGTGTTTAAGTCCTCGTCTTTGAGCTCTGATTTAGCTTTTTTCCAAATCGGTGTCATGCTGTTTAAGGTTTCAAGTGTAACTTCTTCTTTGTCGTCTTTTTGTTTGGTGATGTTCATTTTAATCGGGTAACGCACATAATCACTGTATTTTTTGACGAGGTTTTTGATGGTGTGTTCTTCTAAATACTCGGAATAGTTTTCTTCGTCTTCTTGGTTGTCTTCTCGTAAGTGTAAGGTAATGGTGGTTCCGATGGTTTCTTGATCGGTGGTATCGATTTGGTAGTTTGATTCACCGGTTGAAACCCAGTGGTACCCAGTCTCACTCAATGGTGAGCGCGTTGTGATTTCAACTTTACTGGCGACCATGAAGGCACTGTAAAATCCAACGCCGAATTGACCGATGATGTCGACATCTTTTTTCTCGAGTTTTTCTAAAAAAGCTTGTGAACCGCTTTGTGCGATGGTTCCTAAGTTTTTAATCAGTTCTTCTTCAGTCATACCGATACCGTTATCTTTGATTGCAATCGTGCGTGATGCGGTGTCTTGTGTGATTAGAATCTCATAATTGTCTGCACTACTGACTTGTTCGTCTGTGAGTGATAAATAATGCCTGCGATCAATCGCGTCGCTTGCGTTTGAGATTAATTCACGCAAGAAGATTTCTTTGTGGGTGTAGATTGAATTAATCATTAAGTTTAATAGTTTTTTTGATTCGGTTTTAAATTGTTTGGTTTTTGCCATAGTAATTTCCCTCCATTCATTAAAGATTTTATGCAAAGTTGGCGGTGTTGTCAAGTTAGATGTTTGTTTGGTTTTTTTGCTTGATAGGTTTGTTCTAAGGTATGGGTTAAAATGATGTCGTAATAATGGTGAATGGTGCTTTGTTGGTATACTTTTTTCTTGTTTTTGAGTGTTTTTATAAAGCGCTCTACTGCTTTGTCATCTTCTAGTTTGATACAAGCGATTGGGACTTTGATTTTGTCGGATAGATGTTTGGTACATTGCTTAAATAGCTTTGTGCTATAGCTTATGTTTGTTTGACAAGCATAAAGCCCAGTTTGATGCATGAAAATAAGATCGATAGGTACGCAGGGTGAGGTTTTGATGACGAGATGGTTCAAGAGTTCAGCGTGATCCGAAAACTGTTTTAAGAGTAATTGGTTAATTAAAACCTGGTGGTAGTGTTCGGGATTTTTTATGACCAAATTAAATGGGTAGTTATAAGTGTTGTAGTATTGACTTTTGAGGTAGCTTTGTTTGTGTTGGTAATAGAAAACAATTTCATAGACCAAGACACTTAGGATCGTGACAAAAATAATCACTATGGTAATTAAAAGTGCAGTTGGTAAGGTTAAGTGGTTGTGGTGGTTAAGATATATGAGTAGCGTTGTGATGCCTATGAGCGCACTAAACTGTACAATGCTTTGAGATACTGGAATCGGTGTTTTCATCGCTATCGCCTCCTAAATCTCTTTTAAGGCTTTAGCCGGGCAAAAAAAAGACACTCTGTGAAAGTGTCATGTTGTTGACAGTTTGTCAACGGTGTTTGCTGAGACGATAGGCTTTGTAAAACTGCATTTTATAAAAGACATAGCCTTGGCTGATAAGTGTATAAAAAACGATCAAGATGTAAAGGATGATGTTCGCTAAGGCTTCGATGTCAATGAGACGGTAATATAAAAACATCAAAATACTCGAGGTTGTGACGATGAGGTGAAAGATACGATATTTTAAGGTATTTAAAAGTTTATTGGTCGTATCATAAGCCATTGAAGGTTGCTCGGTTTTTCCGAGGATGTTTAAAATGCTTAATGTGATGAAGACAACGAAGTTTGCCATAATTACAACGACAAAGATGGTTAAATCGACCGGTGACTCCAAGACAGCTAAGATCAAGCCGGCGCTAAAAAATAAAATCATGGCTAGCCATGAGAGTAAAAAGTTTTCGAATCGCAAGTTGGTTTTAAGCGTGGTCGCATCGATGGTGTGATCAATCATTAACTGTTCGTCTTTGTACACTTTTATGGTGTGAATAGGTCGTTGTCTGGCAATGAAAAAGTGTAGGATGCTTCGTGTTAACATCCCGACACCAAAAAACACTACGGTGACTAAGAGCACATCTAATGGGTAGATAGCAAATATCGCAAGACCGATAAAAAAGCTCGCCATTAGCAGCATGGTTTCTTTGGTATAGCCTTGAATGAGTGGTGTTTGAACCTGGTATATTTTAGGCTGCGCGGTTTCTGATTTTGTTTTTTCTAAAAGCTTTTGAACGTTGATGTTGTAAAACTCTGCAAACCGTTTTAAAGTGTCGACATCGACAGTGCGTTTGCCGTTTTCATATTTACTAATAGTTGATGCATCTAAGTTGAGCTGATTGCCGACGTGCTTTAATGTATATTGATGTTTTTGTCGGTAGTACTTGAGTCGTTTTCCTGTTAGATTTTCCATAAGTCACCTCGAGGGTATTATAACATATCTTTTTTTTATTTTTTCCAATAAAAGTGTGAGGTTGTTTGTATATAGGGTGAAAACAAAAAGGAGGAAATAGTATGAAAAAGTTATTTGTGTTAGGGTTTGGGCTCTTTATAAGTTTTGGACTTTTAGCGTGTGATTATGGTGAAACTCAGCTAAGCAGCAATAGTTATGTGTTGGTTGAGATTAACCCTCAAATTGAGTTTATTTTAGATGAAGATGATGAGGTCGTAAGTTATTCTGCATTGAATGAAGATGCTGAAGCGGTATTAGAAACCCTTGAAGAAAGCTTTGAAGGAATGGATATTGAAGCAGCTATCGAAGTATGGTTAGAAGCTGCAACGGAAGCTGGGTTCATTGATGTAAACCGTGAAGATAACATCGTTTATCTAACCATTGTCAATGGAGATGAAGACCGTGAAGAAGCAATTCGTAAACGCGTTAGAGAACGTGCAGAAGGTTATATGGTAGGTCGTGCTATCGGTGGCGTTGTAGAAGACCGCGGCATCACCATGGAAGCGTTCATCGAAGAAGCCAACGATCTTGGCGTGAGCCCTGGATTCTTAAGAATGGCCTATGCCGCTAGCGCTGATGGAGAGATTACCTTAGAAGAAGCATTAGAACTTGAAATGCGTGAACTTATGCAACTTATTCATGAAGCACATGGTATGCCAAATCACCGCGAACATAGAAGAGAGCATATGCCTGATTCAGCCCCTAGAGGTAGACCTGAGTAAAGACAACCCTTAATCAATAAACGCATCGTGCAAACGATGCGTTTATTTTATACAGGAAACACCCATAAAATGAGTGGAATACTCACAAGGAGAATCATGATTGATAATGGAACTCCGAGTCGTGTGTAATCTGAGAAGCGGTACCCGCCTGGGGCTAAAACTAACGTGTTTGACTGATGGCCAATCGGGGTTAAAAAGGCACTTGATGCACTGATTGCAATCGCCATTAAGAATGCATCTGGGTTAGCCTCAAGTCCACTTGCCATGGCAATTGCAACAGGGGCCATGAGTAATGCTGCAGCGGCGTTGTTAATGATGTTTGAAAGTCCCATGGTGACTGTCATTAAAATCAGGAGTACTATTGGAACAGTGAATGAACCTCCAATGATGAGGAGTTGATTGGCGATAAGGTTTGCCGTGCCTGTTGTTTCTAAGGCAGTGCTTATTGGAATCATCGCACCGAGTAAAACGATCACTGGCCAATCAATACTAGCGTATAGTTCACGTAAAGAGATTTTTTTCGCAAACACCATCGTTACAGCGCCGAGCATAAATGAAATTTGAACGGGTAATATATTAAATACGGCAAGTAAGATAGCCACGATGAAAATACTTAAGGTCACGCTGACACGACTAAATTTTCCAAGTCTTAAGTCGCGTTGTTGTAAGGGTAAAAGATTAAAGGTTGTTACGACATCTTGGATGGCTGATTCAGGTCCTTGTAAAAGCAATACATCTCCTGGTTTGAAACGAATTGCTCCTGGGGTAGAGCGAATTCTTCCACCACTGCGTGCGATACCGAGTAAATTGACGCTGAAGCGTGAGCGCAAGTTTAAACTACGTGCGGTGCGGTTGACTAAATCACTGGTCGCGGTAATACTGACTTCGGAAATTTCAACACCTTCACTTGAGACGCGGTCCATGGTGAGTTTATCGGTTTCAGATAATGTCACACCGGATGCATCGAGTAGCTCTTGTAAATCTGCAGCACTCGCGCGAACGATAATTTTATCATCTGATTTTAAGTGGCGGTAAACAGAGACGTTACTAAAGCGTTTACCATCGCGTATGTGCCCAATGACAACGATGTCTCCTTCAGTGATTTTTTCGAGTTCACCGACACGCTTGTCAGTGACTTTTGATTTTTCTGGAATACTTATTTGGGTTAGGTAGTCACTAATTTCAAAAAGTTCATCTCTAGAGACTTGTCCTTTGCGATGTGGGACGATTTTTGGTCCTATAGCGATAATCAGCAGCATTCCGACTAAAGCGATCATGCTTCCGACTGGGAAGAAGGCAAACATATTGAACGGTTCTCCCGCAACGGTTTCACTTCTAAATGTTGAGATGATGATGTTCGGAGGTGTTCCGATTAAAGTAAGCATCCCACCGAGTAAAGAACCAAACGCAAGGGGCATCAAATAAAGTGAGGGTGGGCGTTCATTTTTTCTTGCCATCCGTATCGCCACAGGCATCAATAAGGCTAACGCCCCAACGTTGTTCATAAAGGCACTAAAAATAATCACGGCACCGATTAAGATACTGAGTTGTAGAGTAAGATTAGATCCTACTTTATTGAACCAACGTGCAATAAAGTCGACAATGCCTGAGTTCATCAGTGCACGGCTCATCACGAGCACCGCTGCGACGGTGATAACGGCTGGATGTGAAAAGCCGATAAAGGCCTCTTGATACGGAACCAAGCCTAAGAATGTCGCAATTAAAAGAGCGGTTATCGCTACAAGATCGTAGCGGAATTTTCCGTGCACAAAAAAGACTAGGATTAAGACAAGTAATAGACTGATTAAGATTTGATTGGTTTCCATACCACCCCTCCTCGTGAGACTATTATACTAAATGTTGTTCAACTGTGCACGCAAATTATACGTTTAAACGTTTACATTAAAAAAGCCATTGCTGGCTTTTTTTAGTGAATTTCTTCAATGAGTCGAACGACTTCTTCATACGATGGGTGTTCTGATACATTGCTTAAGTATTCTTTGTAGATGACGTTGCGCGCTTCATCTAATACAAAGACGGCACGGGTTTGTAACCGGTGTTTTTCTATTAAGGTTCCGTATTTCATCGCAAAGTCTAAATCACGGTAATCCGATAGTGTGATCACTGAATCGAGCCCGGCATTGCCACACCATCGCTTTTGAGCAAACGGTAAATCGTTTGAGATGGTTAGTACCGCAACTTTTTTGAATTGGCTTAAGTTTTTATTAAAGGTTTTCGTTTGATAATCACATACGTTTGTATCGAGACTTGGTACGACAGAGATGACAATAATTTTCTCTGTGAAATCTGCGAGTGATTTTTCTTGTAAGTTATTGTCGAGGACGGTGAAGTTTTCGGCGCGATCTCCAAGTTGTACTTGTTTCCCTTTTAACGCTACACTTTCTTTACCAAACATAACTTCCATAATGAGCACCCCTTTTATATTATTTTCCCGCGAGTTTACTGCGGTTTGTATTAATTAGGTTCATTTTGATATCCCACAGTTTTTGAGATAAGTCAACATAGTATCGATGTGGAAACTCGAAGCGTTTCATTTCGTCCCAAAGATGTTCGACTTGGGTTTTACAGTAGGCACGAATTTCTTC
>SKGE01000093.1 GCA_007117625.1 Candidatus Izemoplasma sp.
CTATATAACGAATTTCTAAATCCGCGTAAAAAGCCAATCAACATGGCAAAACTGATAATACCTAGGAAACCAAGCGTAAAATATAGATCGTAAGACATCGCTATCACCCTATCTAATTTGAATTTCAAAGTAATATATATATCACTATTATATAACAATTAATCAAAAGTAAAAACAAAATACGTTTACATACTATTAAGTGTAATCAATTACATCTTCTAAAAATAAAAAAACTAGCTAAAAAAAGCTAGTTTTTTAGGTTTTAAGTCTAATCCTTTTTAAAATACTCAATCAAGGTTGAATAGCGTTTACCTGTAACGCCTTTGTGCAATAATGAAACCGCTAAAATCATCGGTAGTGTCACTAAGAACCAAAAGAAAGCAAACCCATACCCATGAGATACCGTGATTGTCATATCAAATAAAGGTTCGTACTCAGAAAAACGAAAACGAAATTCAAAATCTTCATGAATAATCATATATATCCACTGCATGAAAAACAACACGTTCATGTAAGCTGTGATACCAATAAAGATGCGCCGTGTTATGATGGTGTAGCTTTTTTCTTTACTCACATAATATAAAACTGTAAGATGTGCAGAAACGACCAATAGAAATGAAAATATACCCCAAGCGGCTGTGGTATTAGGACGTTCGGTCATAAAGTTTTCAAAAAACGTCCATGAATAATTGGTAGTTACATTTGACTCCCAATAATAATAACGGGTTAAAAATCCAACCACAAAGACCATGAGTGATATCAGTACATAAATTTCTATATGGACTTTTTGAACCATTGTTCGAAGTTGATTAACGATATTTGTAACGTGCTTCACCCGGCACCTCCATGGTAATATGTATTAGTTCGTATCGTGTTCATAAAGCCATAATTTTTCAACTAAAGCTTCTTTTCTTAAACTTGAATAGCCTGTCATCCCACGCTTCTTACACATTGCTTTAAGGTCATCCACTGACTTTTCCATCAGAGCTTTTTTTGTGTATTTTGAAGTTGTGACTTTTTCTTCTTTAGGGGTTTCCTTGACAGGTTCTTTAACCGCTTTTGTCTCAATCACTGGTTTCGGCTTTTGCTTTGCCTTTAATTTAAACTGAATCACAGAGAAGTAAATGAAAACAAGTGCAAACACTACTAGTAAGACAATCAAGAACCAAATAAAGAAAGTCACCGCATCAGGTTGAACAAAAATCAAGTACGAACCTGCGGTAATAAACAAGAGATTTAGTAAAAATCTTGCGAGTGGTATAATCCGGCGAATCACATTTTGAATTAGCAAGAAAATCGCACCTCTAATATAGATAACGATACCTAATGTCATCGCAATGTTTAACCAATCTGTTACCATCAAAAGGACTGCGATTACAATCACTAAACTTAGTTCCACGCCAACAATAATTCTTGCGGTTTGATGTTTGTACAGCTTAATTTCTTTAATGAAGCGTAGCAGCGCATATAAAATGATAATACCTGCGAAGATAAACTTAAGAATCTCCACAATGTCATCTTCAAACACAAATGTTAATACGGCCGCTGCAAGTAATAAAACCCCTATAATTAAATTTGCTACTGGATTTTTTGTAACGATTTTTTTCATAGCAATCACCTCTTAAATATCATACCATAGATAGTTTATAAGTTCAAATAGAAGCCCTTTATTAAGCGCTATCAACAAGTAATTTTCTCACTTCACTAATAAAATACAACGAACCTGTCACCACTAAAATCTCATCTTCATTTTGAGGTTTTGCATGATTTAAAGCTTGCTTAAAGTCAGAAATAGCAAAGACATCTTTATGGTCGATGCTGTTAGCTAACTGCTCCGCTTTCGCACAGCGTTGATAAGGGATCTCAGTGAATACAATCGCATCGGTATGTTGTGCTAATAATGCTAACATTGGTTGATAATCTTTATCTGCCATCACGGTAAACAAAGACTTGATTTTCTTGTCGGGGTAATATTTTAAAACCGTATCAAAACAGGATTTCAGTCCTTCAATGTTGTGGGCTCCATCGATAATGATATTCCCGAATATTTCAAACCTTCCCGGCCAAAAAGCCATTTTTAAACCATGTTTTCTAGATTCGATAGGAATGTGATATCCTAACTCGTTTAGAACATCTGCAGCTAACAATGCAAGCCCCGCATTTTGAACTTGATGCAATCCAACCATGGTTAGTTCGTAGGGTTCTTGATCGTATGTAAAACGGCTCGGCATGCCTAGTTCTATAGCATCAATCATCGATAAACTAAAACGAATCATTTCACTATCGTGTTGTTCGGTAACGCTTTGAAAAAGTTCCGTAAGCGATTCTTGATCATAACCTGTCACTAAAGGAACCTGCTTTTTAACAATCCCAAGTTTATTTTTCGCAACATCTTCAATCGTAGGACCGATAACGTGGAGATGATCGGTGCCTATATTTGTGATTATTGAGAGTTCAGGGGTGATGACATTGGTCGCATCTAAAGTTCCTCCTAGACCAACCTCTATTAAAGCAATGTCGGGCTGGGTATCCCGAAAATACAAAAAGCTGATAATTGTCACAAGCTCGAAAAATGAAATTTGATCGTTATATCTTTCTAAATATGTTTCATGCAACTGACAGACATCATTGATATAGTCTAGTAATGTTTGATTATCGATTTCGACACCGTTTAAAGTGATGCGCTCGTTAAAACGCACCACATAAGGACTCGTATATGTTCCAACGGTATAGCCAGCATCCAGCAGCATGTTTTTTAAATACGTTAAAGTCGACCCTTTTGCGTTGGTACCGCCGATATGAATACTTTTAAAAGTATTTTGGGGATTACCCAACAGCTCGCAAGCTTGCTCCATCCGAGTTAAATCATATTTATCGCTAAAGCGATAAATCGACTCAATCCAAGCTTGAGCGTCTTTTAATGTCTTAAACATCTTTTTCTAAGTCCTTTTGACGTTGCAGCAGTTTTTCATATTGTGTGCGGTAGTCTTTAAGTTTATTACGCTCCGCTTCAACTTTGTCTACTGGGGCTTTTTCAACAAACTTCGGATTGTTTAACATGCCTTCAGCGCGCTTGATTTCCTGTGCAACTTTTGCGAGTAGTTTTTCAGTTTTCTGGCGCTCTTCTTCAAGGTCGATAAGGCTCCCCATCGGAATCGATAAGCTAAACCGTGCTTCGGTAACGCGAACCGCATCTTCTTGCAGGGTTATTGTATCACTTACATGATACGTTAACGGATTAATAAACTTTTTCAAAATGTGGATGTTGGCATCAAACAAGGCTTGTGTTTTCTCATCGACTTCAATATATACATCTATTGGTTGACTCGGAATAACATTGTACTCACTACGAATATTTCGGATGCGTTGTATACAAGTTTTTAAGGTATTAAAGTCCTCAATGGCTTGCCTATCAATACCAAAAGTCGATACAGGCCAATCACTAATCATGATCGATGAAGCATCCTTGTTCGGTAATTTTTCATAAATTGCTTCCGTCACAAAAGGCATAAATGGGTGCAATAATTTCATAATATCTCTTAAAATCATCACCATAATTGCTTTTGTCGTTTCAATCTCCTGGGCATCACCGCTATTAAACGTAATTTTTGCCATCTCGATATACCAACTTGCAAACTCATCCCATGCAAACGTATAAAGTGACTTAGCCGCTTCTCCAAACTCAAAGCGCTCATAGTTCGCATCAACCTCTCCTAATGTTTCTTCAAAGCGACTTATAATATATCGATCTTTGAGCTCTAAAGACTCCGTGTGAATTGCATAGGTCTCAGAATCGTCTAGATTCATTAAAATAAAGCGAGAAATATTCCATAGTTTATTGATATAGTTCCAGCTTGACTCTACTTTTTCAAACTCAAATCTTAAATCTTGACCAGGTGCAGAGTTCGTTGTTAAGTAGTACCTTAAGGTATCCATGCCGTACTGTGCTTTGACATCCATTGGATCAACACCGTTGCCTAAAGACTTACTCATTTTTCTTCCTTCACTGTCGCGAATTAATCCATGGATTAAAACATTTTCAAAAGGAGTTTTATCGGTGAACTCTAATCCTTGAAAAATCATTCGTGCAACCCAAAAGAAAATAATGTCATAGCCAGTCACCATGGTCTGTGTTGGATAGTATCGCTTAAAGTCTTCAGTTTCTTCTGGCCATCCTAAAGTTGAAAATGGCCATAATGCAGAAGAGAACCAGGTGTCTAAAACATCTTCATCTTGGACATAACCTTCTGGTGGATTGGTACCGACATAGATATCATCACCTTTGTAGTAGGCTGGAATGCGATGTCCCCACCACAGTTGGCGGCTAATACACCA
This sequence comes from Candidatus Izemoplasma sp., assembly GCA_007117625.1. Taxonomy (GTDB): domain Bacteria; phylum Bacillota_I; class Bacilli_A; order Izemoplasmatales; family Izemoplasmataceae; genus SLQR01. The sequence goes on from SKGE01000093.1 coordinate 4,336, forward strand.
GTCTTGAATATTTTCCATCCATCGCTTAAAGATTTTTTCAAAGCGTGCTGGAATAAACGCTGCGGTTGAATCGTTCAATGCTTTTTCAGCAAGTGGTGTCATATCAACGAACCACTGCATCGAAAGCCTTGGTTCAACAACAACTCCTGTGCGTTCACTATGACCAACACTATGGGTTAATGATTCGACTTTATCTAAAAGACCTTTTTCTTTTAAATCACGAACAAGCGCTTTACGGCATTCAAATCGGTTCATCCCTTGATATTTAAATGCCATCTGGTTCATCGTACCATCTTCTTCCATGCAGAGTGGCATTGGTAAATCATGTCGTTCACCAACTAAAAAGTCATTTGGGTCATGCGCGGGTGTAACTTTTACAATGCCTGTCCCAAACTCACGGTCGACGTACGCATCTTCGATAATTGGAATCAATACATCGGTTCCAGGAATATATGCTTTTTGTCCGAGCAAGTGTTGGTTTTTATCATCGTCAGGATGAATCATTAATGCAGTATCCCCAAACATCGTTTCCGGACGCGTTGTCGCAATCACAACATAGTCTTTTTTGTCTTCTAAATAATATCTAAAATAATAGAATGCGCCTTCGATTTCTTTATGCTCTACTTCAATGTTTGAAAGTGCTGTTTTCGCCTCAACATCCCAGTTGATAATACGTTCTTTACGGTAGATTAACCCTTTTTCATAGAGTTTAATAAACACCGCATTCACCGCTTCATTTAATCCTTCATCTAGCGTAAAACGTTCTTTGTCATAGTCGACGCTAATCCCGAGTGCTTCCCATTGATCACGGATGTGCTTCGCATATTCTTCTTTCCATTTCCAAGCTTCTTCTAAAAATCCTTCGCGACCAAGTGAATAGCGATTAATGCCACGTTCTTTTAAACGTGCATCTATTTTTGCTTGTGTTGCAATACCAGCGTGATCCATACCAGGTAAATAAAGCGCATCAAAACCTTGCATGCGTTTTCTACGAATAATAATATCTTGTAAGGTATTATCCCAAGCATGTCCGAGGTGCAACTTTCCTGTGACATTAGGGGGTGGTATCACAATCGTATAAGGTTTTTTACTTGCATCTCCACTCTTAAAATATCCTTTTTCTTTCCATGTTTTGTAGCGACCATATTCAACAGATTGATGATCGTATTTTTTTGATAATGCCATCACGCATTCCTCCTTATAAATAAAAAACGCCCTTAATATAAAATTAAGGACGATTAAATCGCGGTACCACCTTAGTTCCAGCACAAACTGGCGCTCAACCCCTTAACGCGGGTAACGTACATGCTTACTTGCTTCAGCATATCTACTTCTGGGTGACATTCAGCTTTAACACTACCAGTTTCCACCTACCACTGGCTCTCTTAAAATGTATCAGCTTACTATTCCCATGCACGGTATTTACGGGTATTTTATCACAATAAAATTGCTTTATCAAGCGTTTGTTTCAGCGAGTCGAATAATGTTTTCTAACAACACATCACGATTTTGCTTGGTCACCGATGAAAACAGTAAAATATCGGTATACTCATCGAGCATGAGTTGTTTTTTAAGTTTTTCCATATGGGCGCGCTGTTGATTGTTCGATAGTTTGTCTGCTTTCGTCGCAATAATTGAAAAAGGAACGTTAACATACTGTAAAAATTCTACCATTGCAAAATCATCTTTTGTTGGTTCATGGCGTGAATCAATCAGTAAGAAAACGTGTTTTAGATTATCGCGGCGCGCTAAGTATTGTTCAATCATCTTTCCAAACGATGCGCGCATTGTCTTACTTACACGTGCAAACCCGTAACCGGGAACATCAACAAAATAAAACGCGTCGTTGACTAAATAAAAATTTAAGGTTTGTGTCTTTCCAGGGTTTTGCGATGTGTATGCAATGTTTTTGCGATTTAACATCGCATTGATAAACGAGCTTTTTCCCACATTACTTCTTCCTAAGAGGCAAAACTCAGGATAGTTTTCTTGCGGAAAATCTTGTTCATCAACAACTGTAATCGGTTTGTTCACACTTTTAATCATATTTATCACCTTTTGAGGAAAAGGCAATCATCGATTGCCTTAAGCTTTTAATGTATACTCAACAATTTCATCGATGGTTTCAACAGGCAGTATTTCGACTGTTTTTTTAACGTCATCAGGAATATCGTCGATATCGCGTTTGTTTTCTTTAGGTATAATAACTTTTTTCAGTCCACTACGGTGTGCGGCAATCGCTTTTTCTTTAAGGCCACCAATGGGCAGCACGCGCCCTCTTAGAGTGATTTCTCCTGTCATACCGATGGTGTGATCAACCTTTTTATGAGTTAAGGCACTAATTAAAGCAATCGCAATCGTGACACCAGCGCTTGGTCCATCTTTAGGAATAGCCCCTTCAGGAACATGAATATGTACATCATGCTTATCAAATAAAGCTTTTTCAATATTATATTTTTCGTGGTTAGCACGAATGTATGAGAGTGCTGCTTGAGCAGATTCTTTCATAACATCTCCAAGCTGACCAGTTAAGACGAGTTTTCCCGATCCTTTGTAGTAAGCGACTTCAACTGGAAGTGTATCTCCACCGAATTGTGTGTAAGCAAGTCCAGTCGCAACGCCGATTTGATCATCTTTTTCAGCCTCGTGATTCGAATATTTTGCTTTTCCTAAGAAGTCTTGTAAATTATCAACACCGACACTGACATGATCGACTTTATCTCCTAAAATGATTTTAATCGCTTTACGCACGATTGAACCAAAGAGTCGGTCAAGTTGACGTACACCTGCTTCACGTGTATATTCACGAATCATTTTCATGACAGCATCATCTGAAATCGTAATCTTTTTAGGGTCTAACCCATGTGACTTCAGCTGCTTTGGAATCAAGTGTTTTTTAGCGATATTAAACTTCTCGATTTCGGTGTAACTTGAAAGTTCGATAATTTCCATACGGTCTCTTAGTGGCGCTGGAATATTGCCGAGGTAGTTAGCGGTTGAAATGAAAAGCACTTGACTTAAATCGTATTGATCTTCTAAATAGTGATCGCTAAAACGATGGTTTTGTTCCGGGTCTAAAACTTCTAACATCGCGGCGCTTGGGTCACCTTTGTAGTCGCTTCCAAGTTTGTCAATTTCATCGAGTAAAAAGAGTGGGTTAATAACTTTGGCTTTTTTCATCCCTTGTAAAATGCGTCCCGGCAATGCACCGAGATAAGTTCTTCTGTGGCCACGTATTTCTGATTCATCTTTAATCCCACCGAGTGATTGTTTAACAAATTTACGGTTTAAAGCACTTGCGATGGATTGTGCAAGTGAGGTTTTCCCAACCCCAGGCGGCCCGACCAAACAAAGAATTGTTTGAGGATTTTTACCGGTTAAAAGCTTAACTGCTAAATATTCTACAATGCGTTCTTTCACTTTTTCTAACCCGAAGTGAGTTTCTTCTAAAGCAGCTTCAGCTTTTTTGATGTTGGTTTCATCGCTGCTTTGTTCGTGCCAAGGAAGTTCGATTAAGAAGTCTAAGTATGTTCTGATAACACCACTTTCACCGCTTGATGCGGGCAGTGTCTCATAGCGCGAGAGCTCATACATTGCTTTTTCTTCGATATGATCTGGCATTTTTTTCTCTTGGATTTGTTTCCGTAAAGTCTCGATCTCAGATTCTTTCTTGACCTTGTCACCGAGTTCTTCTTGAATTGCGCGAAGTTTTTCACGCAAGTAGTACTCGCGTTGGTTTTCATCGATATTTTTCTTTACCGTACGATTAATTTTGTCTTCAATTTCATTCATGTGACGTTCTTTTTCAATATCTTGCAACAGGAAGTTTAAGCGTTCTTCAATGGAAGCTGTCTCAATATATTTAAACTTATGATTTTCAGATATTTTTAAGTTGTTTGCTAAAATATCGCAAAGTTTATCGCTAGAAACACCTGATTGGATTGCTTCTAAACTTTGTTTTGGGTTATTGAGAATATTTTGTGCATTGTCCATAACTTGTTTAACAATCATACGGACCAATGCAACTTCTTCATCTACGTCAGATGATGTTGCCGGACGCGTTTCAAAGCGTGTTGAAAAATAGGTCTTCGTAACATCGAACTCCTTAATTTCAGCACGTACAATCGGATCAAACTTAACTTTAAAGTTTCCGTTTGGCAATTTGATTTTAATCCCAATTTTAGCTAAAACGCCATAGCTTAAAAGATCTTCTTGTTTTGGATTTTCTACCATTGGATTTTTTTGAATCAACAGTAGTATATAGTTATCATGATTTCTTTCAGCTTCTAATAAAGCTGTTTTACTCGCTGCTCGACCAACTTCGGTACGAACATCCGTATGTGGAAAAGGGGCTACACCGCGTAATGCGATACTTGGCAATGACCCTTCGATTTTTTGTGTTGCATCATACATATGGCTCACCTCTACTTCTAAATAGGTATCACGTATTTTTAACTACGTTATATATTCATTTTACTATAGCATATTATACTTTATTTAAACATTTTTACAAAGTAATATGACAATTAAAACATCTAAACTACAAAGTTGTTCATTTAGCTGCAAAATCGTCTGATTTAATCAATAAATTTTCCAATGTTTTGGCGACACCATCTTCTTTATAACTTGCCTTTGCAATCTGATCTGCGGCCGCTTTGGCTGGCTCAGTTGCGTTTGGCATCGCAATCCCTAACCCTGCATAAGCGAGCATTTCAACATCGTTGTCGTTATCACCAAAGGCGATGATATCTTCTTGATTAATCTTAAACTGTTCTGCGAGCTTTTGAAGTGCTGTCGCTTTTGATGTGTTTTTCGGTAACACATCTAAAAAGGCAGTTTGACTTTTTGTAACATTGGCAAACGGTTGACGGCGATAAATCCCATAAGCTTTGTCAAATCGATGCTTATCGTTGTCGATAATAAGTAACTTGTAAGCCTTACGTTTTAACAAGGGCTTTATCGAATCGTAGTAATGGATATCGATGCGGGCTTCAGGGTAGTCCTTGTTCCAAGCATCATAATATTTCATCCGTTTATGATCGTTGGTGTGAAATCCATCTTCAGCGTAAAATGTATAGCCGAGATTATATTGATCTGCGTAATGAAGCATTTCATGAATGGCTTCTTCGGTTACGCTGGATTCGCTAGTTATATTTCCCGCAACATCTTTGATTAATGCTCCATTATTGAGAATCAACGGATGACTGATGTCGAGCATCGATGCAAAGGGTTTGGTGAGTTCAAACGCGCGTCCCGTCGCTAAGGTGATAATATGTCCTTGACTCGCAATTTTTTTAATCACTTTAGCAGTATACGTAGAGATTGTTTTTTCTTGGTTTAGCAAAGTGTTGTCTAAATCAATAGCAATGAGTTTCATCGTAACCCTCCTCGTATCAAAAAACACTTCCGAAGAAGTGCTTTTATGGTTACTTCGTTTTCAAGTTTTCAACAAGGAAATCGATTGTTTTACGGAATACAATTTGTTGTTTTACAGCACCTTCATTAACTTGTGATTTGATCTGTTCAACATCCATGTTGTATTGTTTTGATAAATCTTCGTACGTTTTTTCAATTGATTCCTCATCCGCTTCAATGCCTTCCTTTTCAGCAATGGCTTCGAGCGTTAAGTTGTAACGGATTGAACGTTGTGCATCTTTTAGTAAGTTTTCTTCGAACTGTTCTTTATCCATTCCGGTTAATTGTAAATAAGTATCAAGATCAATTCCGTACTGTTGTGCTTGGCGCTTAGTGTTATCCATCATACGGTTTTTCTCTTCATCAATCATTTCTTGTGGAATCGTAACTTTAGCGTTTTGTGATGCTTGATCGACTGCAAAGTCAATCGCTTTGTTACGACTTTGTTCTTCTTTTTGTTTTTTCAGCGTGTTCATCGTATCAGTTTTAAGCTGATCAATCGTTTCAACACCTTCGCGGTCTAAGTCTTTAACAAACGCATCCGTTAACTCTGGTGTTTCTTTTACTTTGATTTCATGTAACTTAGTTTTGAAGATTGCGTCTTTCCCTTTTAGGTTTTCAGCTTGGTAATCTTCTGGGAACGTTACATTTACATCGCGTTCTTCTCCAGCTTTCATACCTACCATTTGGTCTTCAAAGCCAGGAATAAATTGTCCAGAGCCAATCACCATTTCGTGGTTTTCTGCTTTTCCGCCTTCGAATGCTTCGCCATCAACGAACCCTTCGAAATCAAATACTGCAGTGTCGTTTTTTTCAAGCGCTCCATCTTCTTTGACTACAAGCTCAGCGTTTTGTCCAAGCAAACGTTCAATTTCTGCGTCAATCTCTTCATCGGTAACTTCTGGTTTTTCTTCTTCGTACTCAAAACCTTTATACTCTCCGAGTTCAAGACTAGGTTTTACAGCAACGGTAGCTGTGTAAGTAAACCCTTTCCCCTTTTCAACGCTGTTAATGTCTAAGTCAATTTTTGGTTGTGAAACAACCTCTATATTGTTTTCAGAAACGGCATCAAAATAGGTTTCTTGAATGACATGATTCAGCGCTTCTTCGTAAAGTGTTTCAACACCTTTGTGTTGTTCGTAGATTTTACGGGTCACTTTTCCTTTGCGGAAACCTTTAATTTCTACTTCGTCTTTTACTTTATCAAAGGCATGATCAAGACCATGATCAAACTGTTCTGGTGTAACTTCAATTTCGATTCTCACACGAGAATCTTGTAACGTATCGACTTTCGCCATAATATAAAATACCTCCTAATATTAAATCCTGTTTAATTATAACATATCGTCGTTTATTGTAAACTGCTATACAAAAAAAGTCGTATTCTTTCATAAAGAAAAAGGATGCGAACATCCTTTTTACGATTCAACACTATGCACAAACCCTAAAAACTCTCTTTGATAGATAGCTTCAGCATGGTGGTGTGTACTTTGATGCTCATTGAAAAGTGTCAATACCTCATTAAAGGTTTTATAGTGTACTTCCATCCCTGCGGCTTTTTCTTCGTCAGTAAGATTCACCGATTTTGGCGCTTCGTTCGCCTTGCATAAAAAGAAATGGTGTTCCCAAACAGAGTCATGAAAGTATTCTTTGACAAGAATCGTTTTCTTACATTCTGAGACGGTGAAACCTGTCTCTTCAAGCACTTCACGTTGCAACGCTTCTTCTGGGGTTTCACCTTTGTCGATGCCACCACCTGGCAATGTATAAAGATTCCAGTGACGGTTAAAAATCACTACATATTTGTCTTGATATACTAAAACCGCTCGAGCACCGCATTGCGAATGCATGCCCTTTACATCTTTTTTGTCAAGATTGTCTTCAAAAATTTCTATGGTTTTCATTTTTGAGTATCAATCAACACAGGAATAACCAGTGGACGGCGTGAAGTTTCATGGAATAGGTGTTTTGCGACTTCTTCTCGGATACGGTCTCTAAATTGTCGCCAATCAACAAACCGCTCGTTAAAAATCTCTGCTGCGACTTTTGAATAAATCGCTTGCACTTGTTGAATCAAGGCTTCATTTTCTTTCATGTAGACAAATCCTCGCGATACAACTTCCGTTTCACCGATGGTCTTTTTTTGCTTTGAGTCGATATTGGCGATCACGAGTAACACACCATCTTGTGATAATGTTTCTCGATCTTTTAAAACAATTTCACTTAAATCACCTTCTAAAATACCATCGACTAAAACATCCCCTGTACTAATTGAATATATATGGTTCGATGGAACACCATCGTTAAACTCAAGTACTTGGCCATTGTCTAATAAATGAATATTATCTTCTTGGTATCCCATACTTAATGCGATTTTTTTCATCGCATAAAAGTGTCGGTGTTCACCAATGACTGGGACGATATTTTGTGGATTTAAGATATTGATTAAGAGCTTAACATCATTACTGCTTGCATGTGATGGTGGAAGCATTGATTTATCAATTTTAACGATGTTAATGTCATTTCTATATAGAATATCTAAGGTTCGTGCCGCAATCTTTTCGGTACCTGGTACGGGTGGTGTCATAAGAATAATCGTATCGCTTTTTTGGATATGAATTAACCGATCAAGTTTTCTTACCATGCGCTGCAACATGTGGAATGGCTCATGGCGGTCTCCCGCGACGAGCACTAAACTATTTTCTAGAGCATTTTTATTTTTATCATCGATGAATTTTAACGTTTCAAGCTTATCTTCAGGGATCACTAAATACCCTAGATTAATCGCTATATCAATCATCCGCTGCGCCTTTCGACCGATGATTGCAATCGTTCTTTGATACGCAAGGGCAATATCAATCACCTTTTGAATGCGATAAATATCGGTTGAAAACGCTGAGACAACCACGCGTTTTTCAGCTTTCATGAAAGCCTGATTGAGCGCTTGGTCTAAATTTCTACTCGTGGTAGTATGGCCTAAGTGTTCGGCCCCAATACTTTCACTGAGAAGCGCTAATACATTTTTACCGGCAATGCGGGCTAAACGTTCAAAACTGGTTTTATACGCCGCATCGACGTTTTGATCAAAGGTATAATCCGGACTATACACAATCGCACCATCTTTGGTGTTCACGACTATTCCAAATGATTCTGGAATTGAGTGGGTGGTCTGATAAAAGCTCACTTCGACCTGACCGAAGGTTAATACATCTTGCTTTGTAACAACATTTAATTGATAAGACTCCGCTTTCATGTTTTGTTCACTCAACGTATCTTTTAATAATGCTAGCGTAAAAAAACTTCCGTAAACCGGGATGTTTAACTGTCTTAATAGTGCAGGAACTGCACCGATATGGTCTTCATGACCGTGACTTAAAAAGATACCTTTGATACGTTTTTCATTTTCTTTCAAATAAGAAAAATCTGGTAGTACGGCGTCAATTCCGTAAAGTTCTTGCGCAGGGTACTTTAATCCGGCATCTAAAACAAAAAGTTGTTGATCGACATCGATACAATACATATTTTTACCATCTTCACCAAGACCACCTAAACTGAATATTTTAACTTTTGACATAGTGTTTGCCTCCTATTTGGTCTAATCGTTAACATTATATCATAATTGCGATAAAAATGATTTCTATTTAGCTGAAAAGCCTTTTATGGTAGACTATAAATAGGTGATATATATGATAAAATATCCGACACAAAAAAAAGTTTATCAATCCAAACCGATTAGCACAAAAAATCGTGGAATGGGCTTTGAAACCCTTATTGATCAAACCAACAGCTATTATCTCGATAAACAAATCGCGGTGATTCACAAAAAACCAACACCCGTTCAAATCGTCAAGGTTGATTATCCAGCGAGGCAAAAAGCACGCATCAAAGAAGCTTACTACAAAACCCCTTCTACCACCGATTACAATGGCATATACAAAGGCTACTACATCGATTTTGATGTCAAGGAAACCCGCAGTAAAACAGCGTTTCCAATCAAAAATATACATCCCCATCAAATTGAACACCTTAAGGCCGTACACGAGCAAAAAGGACTCGCGTTCATCCTCATTGCCTTTAAAGCGCATCAAACTTACCATCTTTTACCTTTTGATAAATTATACGTTTATGTGAAGCGTAGTCTTAAAGGGCGTAAATCGATCACTTACGAAGAAATCATCGAAGATAGCTATGCAATCAAAGAAAGCTATCTCCCTGCCATCGATTATTTAAAAGCAGTCGATCTATGGCTCAATGAAAAATAAAGAGTTGCATGTGTATGCAACTCTTATAGATTACTGTGGTTGCGCGTTTAAACGCGCTTTTTGTTTGCGTTTTAGATAAAGGAATGCCCCAACCGCCAACAGTATTGAAACCGCAATCGCTAAGAGCGGATTGTGGAAAATCATCGCGAGAATAATTGTGATAAAGGTTAACACAAGTGCGACAAAGAAAGCGACCACACCATAGATGAATCCACCAATTTTAGCAAATAGTGGGATAACCGCTAATGCGGTGCGAATCGGTCTACCAATCAGTGTTAAGCCAATAAACATCATAAAGAACCCGACAAGTCTCAATATCCAAAGCATCGCCGTATATTCTGCTTGCAAAATAGAAATTACTTCGGTCAAGTTTGAACTTCCTGTGAAGAAGCGATATAGGGTATTATCATTTGCGGTAATATAACGCGTAAAACTACTACCTGAAAGACTTCCAATTAATACACCTTCATCATCAGAAGTGACAACTTGATAACGAATGCGGACATCCCCAACCCCTGGTGTGCTTAACGAGCCATTCGCTGAGTTTTGTCTAAAAATATAACCGCCTTGAACGGATTCATCGGCGCTTAATGCGGTTGTATTAACGTTGTCATTGGTGACAGTGAATGTGTTTAAGCTTGTTATCGATAAATGATTTGTGCGCACAGGAATACCTTCAATCGACAGTTCATTCGCCGTTTCGTCGCGTGCCGATGGCATGTTATTTATGAAAGTATCATAGTTTGCAGGGACGTCGTTTGGTATTTCACTCGCATCGCCTCGAAAACTCGCATGACGCGTTGGAGAATCTGTCCATCTTAAATCGTAAGAATAAGTAACGATCGTGGTTTCGCCACCACCAATGTGCTCTTCTGTACGTCGGTGTTCATTTTCAACATAGCCATACATTTCAACCGTGCGCACAATGCGCACAAAGGCGCCACTTGCTAAGTAGGTATCACTCGCTGGTGATGTGGTTTCTAGGTTTCCGACAATATAAACTAAATCGTTCTCACCATACTCAGCTCCAACTTCGAAACGTTCTGCAAGTCCTGCGACTTGCGCAAGATTTTCTCTTCCTTCATTGATAAAAAGTACCACAAAAGACGCAAAAAACAGCGCAATACCGACAAACATTAAAACAAAAGAATCAAGTAATCGGCGGCCATAACCGCGATATTGTCTACGTGCCATTTTGCTCCTCCTAAATTAAAGCGTTGAGCCGCTTTTTACAATATTATGTTTGAACACAGCTGCACTTGTGATGCGACAATTTCTTTCAATGACCGTGCCCTCTGGAATGTTGACACCTTTGGCGATTACATTGATCCCACTTTGTAAAAGTTCAGGTTTTGCTTTATTGAAGGTATAGTCATCGCCATAACCAACTTTAGCATTAAAACCAATTGTCACGTTTTTATCAATAATCGCATTTTCAACCGTTGCCCCAGGCATGACTTCACTATCGTTAAGAATGACAGAATTAATAACTTTTGCCCCGGGATGAATAATCACGCCTGGACTTAAAACAGAACGTTCAACCTCTCCAGCAACGATGGAACCGTTTGAGATTAAAGCTTGATGAATCATAGCTTTACTCCCTATTTTCACCGATGGCATTTCTTCACTTCGGGTGTGGATCCGCCATTTGCGGTCATACATATCAAGCGGTATCTTATCAACGGTTCCAGTTAATTCGATGTTCGCTTCTAAATAAGAGTCGTATGTTCCGACATCTTTCCAGTAATCTTCAAACACATGAGCATAGACTTTATGGGTCTTTAGCAAGTGAGGGATGACATGTTTTCCAAAGTCTAAATCATCTTCTTCTAACGTTTGTAAAGCTTCAAGTAAAATAGCTTTACTGAAAACATAAATCCCCATCGAAGCAAGATTGCTTTCAGGGTGCTTGGGTTTCTCCGCAAACTTAGTAATTTTGGTGCTTTTATCGACCGATAAAATACCGTAACGTGAGGCTTCTTCAGTCGGAACCGGTTGGACTGCAATAGTTAAATCCGCCTGGTTACTTAGATGATGGGCAATCATTTTTCGGTAATCCATTTTATACACATGATCGCCTGATAATATTAAGACCAGTTCGGCGTTGCTGCGCTTGACATACTCAATATTTTGGAGCACCGCATCAGCCGTACCACTATACCATTCTTTGTATGGTTGAAGCAATGATAATCTCGTATCTCTTCGGTCTAAATCCCAAGGTTTTCCAACCCCGATATGCTCGTTTAATGATAGCGGTAAATACTGTGTTAAAATGGCGATGTCATAAATTCCTGAGTTGCCGCAGTTACTAAGTGTAAAATCAATGATGCGATACTTTCCTGCAAAAGGCACTGCAGGCTTCACCCGCTTTTCTGATAGTAAGTCAAGTCGTGACCCTCGTCCTCCGGCTAATATGAGTGCTAGTGTTTTCATCCTCTATCCTCCGCTAATATTTTATAAATATTAATATATTGTTTGGCGCTTTTTTCCCAACTGAAATCTTCCTTCATTATACGTTTAATCATCGTTTTAAAAACTGGTTTGTTTTTATAAAGCGCTAATGCTTCTGTGAACACCGTGTTTAATGCCTCCGCATTGTAAGAGTAAAAACTAAAGCCCGTCCCATCATGGGTATACTTATTGTATGGCAGGACAGAATCTTTTAAACCCCCTGTTTCGCGGACAATTGGCACCGTTCCATAGCGCATACTAATCAGCTGCGCGAGCCCACATGGTTCAAATCGTGATGGCATCAAGAAGAAATCTGACCCTGCATAAATTTGCCTAGCAAGTCCATCGCTATAACCAAAGTAGACGCCAACGTTATCGGGATAGGTTTGTTTTAAGTGATTGAAATACGCTTCAACATCACCATCGCCACTACCGAGCAAGACAAACTGAACACGATTGGCTTTAAGGTGTGATTCGATCATTGCTTGTACAATCGGAAAGCCTTTCGCTTCAGTTAAACGTGAAACCATACCAATCATTGGTTTGTTCGATGGTTTGAGGTGAAAGATGTTTTGCAAAGCTTGTTTATTCGCTTTTTTACCTTGTAGGTAGTTATACAAACTGAAATTCTTTTCAATCGCTTCATCGGTTTTTGGATTAAAACCGTCATTATCCAAACCATTCATAATCCCGATAAGGTCTTTATAGCGGGATTTAATAATACCACTCAGTCCAAACCCGTAATAATCATACATCAACTCTTCTGCATACGTTTTAGAAACCGTGGTAATCTTATCCGCCATCATCAATGCTGTTTTCATAAAATTGACTTGATCGTCGAACATCAAGTTAGGATCATCTGGTACATTTAAGTACGGCAACAAGGCTTTAGAGAAAACGCCTTGATAAGCAATGTTATGAATCGTAAAGATGGTTCTTATACGCTGATACAACACATCACTATCATAAGATGTTTTTAAGTAATACGGGATTAAGCCTGTTTGCCAGTCGTTAAGATGGAGTACATCAGGGTAAAGTTTTAAGTGGTTAAACATCGCTAAAACAGCTTGGTTAAAAAACCCATAGCGCTCACCATCATCGTAATCGCCGTAAAGATGCTCACGGTACCCAAAATAGTATTCATTATCAATCAAGTAAATATCCATATGGTTTTTACGTAGATAAAGTATACCCACGTATTCTTGTTTCGTATGGATTGGTATATAAAAAGACTTCTTAAATTCTAACTCACCTTTAAAGGCACGTTTAATCGCACGGTGTGCCGGCAATACAAGCGAAACTTGATGTGATGAGGCCGCGATAGTGTTTGGCAAACTCCCTAGCACATCCGCAAGACCTCCCGTTTTTACAAAGGGTGTCGCTTCACTTCCTACAAACATAATGTTCATCTAAAGCACCTCCTTATATGTATTATACTCTAAGGCTAACAATTACACAAAAACAAAAAAGAGATTGCAAGCAACCTCTTTTTACATCGTTTAAAATTTGGGTGATTTATGTTAACTAACTTGTTCTTCGATTTGTGGTGCCATTTTTTGATAAACGAGGTATCCTAAAACCGAAACTAAGATAATCGTCGGAATCATGTAAACTCCATTGTAGGTTAATGAATAGATTGCCCAATGCCCATCCGCGAACTCTCTAAAGAATATAATTCCTGAGAGGTAATGGATAAAATAGCGTGCGAAACCACCAATCACCCCAGCAATCGCGAAATATTTGGCTTGCTGACGATGTTTTGCAAAATAAAATGCAGTAACCGCAACAACACCATTAGCGAGCAGGTAATCTAGGGGTCCTTCCATCCAATGAACCCAAATCACAAAGCCTGCGAGCATCCAGTTTAATAGACCGAAGATAACCCCTGCGGTGAATGCTGTCGCAAATCCTCTACGGTAAGCGATAATAATTAGAGGAATGAGCGATATTGTGACACTCCCACCTTGAGGTTGGCGCGGTAACGCTGATGCAATGACTTCGAGAACAAACGCTAACGATATTAGCATGGCTACTTCTGTAATTTTATGAACGGATTGTGTGCTTGTAGTGCTTGTTTCCATATAAATCACTCCTTTTTAAAAAAAGTTTTGTCCCGAAGGACAAAACTTAAAAATCAAGTTGTATATCCTACGCTGGCATTACCCAGATCAGGTAAGGTTTCATTCTAGTTTCAAGAATGTCTCAGCCTAGTTCTCTAAGCTCCCCAAATTTTAACGACACATATATTATACCAGTTTTAACCGTAATAACAAGCCAAAAACTATAAAATATTAAAGGTTTGAAATTCAACCGTGTGCCCATTGAAATCTTTTACAAAAAAATGATAGATATGAAAGGTTTGATTGGTACTTGGTGCTTCGATGTGATCCACAAAGTCTTTTAAATAGTCATACATTTTATCAACTTCATCTTTGTTTTGATAGACAAACGTGATGCATGTTGCATCATTATTATGTTTAGGATGGTGGGTACAAAATCCAATCTTGCCATGGTGATGCAAACAGTAAATTAAACACTTACCCTGGTCTTTGTATAACGGTAAACGCAAAATATCTCCATAAAACTTGCGGACCAAACTTAAATCATCGGCTTGATAAAAATGAATCACATCAATCATTGCGATACACCCCTTTTTGATTTACTGTAATTTTACCATAAAAAAGGAGCATTTGCATGCTCCTATTCAATGATTTCTATGATTAATGGTTTTTTCTCGACAATACTTTCAGTAATTGTGAAAGCATTTAATATCGTCTTAATTTCTTCGGTAATATCTTCCTTATTGTTGTAGACATAAGCTAAAACCTCATCTTTTTCAACTTTATCTCCCACTTTTTTATTCAAAACAATGCCTACATCTTGGTCAATCGTGTCTTCTTTCGTTTCACGACCTGCTCCGAGTCGCATCGCTGCTAAGCCGATGTCAAGTGCGTTTAATCGCTCAACATATCCAGCGTACTCGCTCTTCACAGCAATAATGCCTTCGGTATGGATGTAATCGTTAAGGTCTGGTATCTTGCCGCCTTGTGCTTCAATAAGCGCTTTAAAGGTATCGCTTGCTTCAAGCGAAGATATCCGTTTTTCGATCATTTTCCGAGCTTCTTTTAAGCTGTCTGTAATACCCGCGTGGTGGACTAAATAGCTCCCTATTTCTGTACATAAAACTTGTAGGTCTGATGGCCCATTGCCTTGTAGTGTCCGCACCGCTTCTAATACTTCGAGTTTGTTCCCAATCGCATAGCCGAGCGGTTCACTCATATCCGTGATAAAAGCGATCACTTTTTTACCAAAATTTTCACCGATTTTAACCATTAACTTGCTAAGCGTACGCGCATCTTCTAACGTTTTCATAAAAGCGCCTTCACCAATCTTTACATCTAAAACAATCACGTCGGCACCGCTCGCAAGCTTCTTACTCATAATTGAACTTGCAATCAAAGGAATGCTCGGCACTGTCCCTGTGACATCACGAAGTGCATAAAGCAATTTATCAGCGGGTGCAAGTTCACTGGTTTGACCAGCAACCGCGATGTTAATCTTGTTGACCTGATCAACAAACGCTTCAGTAGAAAGACTGATATTGAACCCCGCAATACTTTCTAACTTATCAAGGGTTCCACCTGTATGTCCTAAACCACGTCCAGATAACTTTGCCACTTTTGCACCACATGAAGCAACTAATGGGCCTAATACGAGTGTTGTTTTATCACCGACACCGCCTGTTGAATGCTTATCAACAATCGTTCCTTCAATCGCTGATAAATCCATTATTTTACCACTTTTTAAAATCGCTTCGGTTAAAGCTGTCGCTTCATCATCTGTCATCCCATTAAAGTAAATCGCCATTAATAGACTACTCATTTGATAATCAGGAATGCGCTCTTTCACATAACCTTCAATCGCGAAGGCAATCTCTTTTTTTGATAAAGCTTTTTTGTCACGTTTTTTTTCAATGATATCAATCATTCTCATACCATCATCTCCAATCTTAATTAATCGTTGCTTGATATGCATCAAGCTGTTTTTGCATCATCCCTTTAACATGGTTACTAAGGGTGATGGTGTTCATCTCTTTATAGTCATCATACGTCAGTAATGGATGAAAGTGTAAATAGATTTTCTGTCTTTTAAACGGCCACCCTTGGAAGACTTTACTGAAATTATAAATCGTTCCAACAAGGATATCTGCTTTCGGTTTTACAGCCAGTTTAAAAGCCCCTGGCTTAAAATCGGTCATTTGATTTGAAAAAGTGCGCTTACCCTCTGGGAAAATCGCCATAGGAATACCTTCTTTATAAAGCCTAATCCCTTTCACAATACTTTCAGCAGCACTCCGATCCGCTTCTCTTACGATCGGGACATTCCCTAACACTTTAATCCAATGGCCTAACACAAACCAATCAAACGATGCCGCTTTGGCAATAAAGTTTAATGGATGGTCTTTAAGTACAGGCTTAATAGCCATAATATCATAGTTTTCTTGATGATTACACACAAAAATAAACGCTTTACCCTTTTCTGGGATGTGTTCACGACCTGTAACGACTAGCTTTACATTCATCAAATGAAAGGCAAGTCTTAAAATGCTGTTAATGATACGATGGTTCCGCATGTTGTGCGGATCAACCTTGCGAATAAAACGACCATAAATTGCAAGAAATAGTAAAAACATAATAAAGAAAAACGCCATACTCGCTAATATAGAAAGTAATATGTAAAGTAAATTAATGACTTCAAACGTGTATAGAGAAAAGTAAACAACTGAAAAAAGCGTTCCTAACAAAGTTAAAAGCACATATAGTAAACTCGCCAAAGCATCACTTCCTCTCGTAAATGGCAAATGCAAGTGCTGCATGCGCATCGTAATAGATACGCTCATATTTAGAAAAATCAACCTCAGGAAAAACAGTATCACCTTCGTAAACACCATTGATATGCGTAATATACAACTTTTTTGTATAAGGTAAAGCGATCGTATAGATTTCTTTACCGCCAATGACAAAAATCTCTTCTTCACTGTATTGATGTTGTGAAAGAAACGCTTCAAAATCATTGATAAACGTAACACCTTCAGCTTCAAGGTTTTGTCTCGTTACGACAATGCTTTCACGATCTGGTAATGGTTTATTCAAGCGTTTTATAATCGAGTCATACGTTTTTCTTCCCATCACACATGTATGGTGTAAGGTAATTTTTTTAAAATACGCTAAATCTTCTTTAAAATGCCATGGTAAAGCTCCTTCAAAACCAATGTTGTGAGCTTCATCATAGGCAACAATTATGGAGATCATTAGACACTCACCTTTCCTCTTAATGCTGGATGTGGATCATAATTTTCTAGCTTAAAATCTTCATAGCGAAAACTAAAGAGATCCTTAACATCAGGATTAAGTATCATTTTTGGTAATGGGCGCGGCGTTCTTGATAATTGAGTACGCACTTGTTCGAGATGGTTTTCATAAATATGTGCATCACCCATCGTGTGGACAAACTCACCGAGTTTTAATCCAAGTACTTGCGCAACCATCATCGTCAACAAACTATAGCTTGCAATGTTAAACGGAACACCCAAGAAAGCATCAGCGCTGCGCTGATATAGTTGACAGCTTAAACGGTTGTCATTGATATAAAATTGAAACATCATGTGACATGGAGGCAGTGCCATATTCTTAATTCTTTGGGGATTCCAACTATTCACAATTAAGCGGCGTGAATGCGGATTTTTAACCGCTTCTTCAAGTATCATTTTTAGTTGGTCAACGCCCTCAAAGTCACGCCATTGTTTGCCGTAAACTGGCCCCAAATCCCCATGTTTTTCAGCAAATGCTTGATCATCCCGGATTTTTTCAACATATTCATCTAAACTTTCTCCACGATAATCTTCACTCTTTTTATAAGTTTCATAAGGCCATTCATTCCAAATCCGTACATTGTTTAAAACCAAAGGTCGGATATTTGTCTCACCTTTGATAAACCAAAGCAGTTCATGAATCACACTTTTTAAATGGACTTTTTTCGTCGTAAGCAAAGGAAACCCTTGATTCAAATCAAACCGCATTTGATATCCAAAAGTGGAAATAGTCCCAGTATTGGTGCGGTCTTCTTTTTTAGTGCCACGGGTTAAAATATGTTCTAAAAAATTCAAATATTGTTTCATTATCTCACCTCGCTTAGTGAGACTATTATACCATAGGTTAGCCGATATCACTAGATTCAAACAAAAAAGAAACCGTTTAGTAACGCGTAAACGTTTTCTAACACGGTTTCTAGGGGAAGGGAGAATCTGTTATGAACTTTGTTTTGATGCGTTTTTATTGCTGTGATTAATAAACGTAACTTTTTCAGCAATAACTTCGGGATAGCTAAACGATTCATTGTCACCATACTCAAAAACGCTTTGCGAGAGTCTCGCTTTTACACCAATCGTTGAACCTTTTTTGCAGTATTGTGCAGTGTTTTCAGCGATACCACTCCATAAAGTACAGCGGATAAAATCGGTATCATAGGTTCCTGTTTCTGCATTCTTATAGCTTCGTTGTAATGCTAAAGTAATCGTTGTGACACTTTTGCCACTCTCTAAAACCTTAAGTTCTGGATCATAGACCAATCGTCCAACTAAAATGACTTGATTTACCATATTTCGCTCCTTTTTATAAACACTTTAGCATGGCACTATCAATCCGTCACTTTACTGATTCAAGCATACTCGTAAGGTTTTAACAACTCTTTATAAAAATACAAGGATATCCGACTACGATTGGTCTTAATGGTAAGAAACTTAGAGGTCTTTATCAAAAGCTTCTTGATTTGTAAAGTTTAAGAATCTTTCAAAACTTCATTTCTCATTAAAATATGCTATAATATAAAACAGTAAAGGGGAGGGAAGTCATGGAAACAGCGATTTTTCAAGATGATTTTGGGTATGATTTACATTACCAAATCTATCATCCGGATGAAACACCGATTGGATTAATTCAAATTTTACACGGTTTGGGCCAACATAGCGGACATTATCAAGAATTATGTACCTATATGCAAAACGCTGGATTTTTGGTCATTATTCACGATCAACACGGTCATGGAAAAAGTGCAATTTATGAGGATCGAACTCACGTTTCAGACCACGATGGTCATAAGATTTTAGTGGAAGGGGCTAAAGGTGTACGAAGTATTGTTAAAAGTAAGTATCCCCAGCTTCCAATGTTTGCGATCGGACATTCCTTAGGGTCAATTATCGTCCGAGCAGCCATAACTACTGAGAAAGATTTATACGACGCTTCCGTTTTTATTGGCTCACCGAAAGTTAGTCGTGTCAAATTAAAAGCCATCAAAACCTTAGCGAAAAATATTAAACGATTTAAAGCACCGAATCACATAAGTCAACGCTTTACAAAACTGGTTCAAGATGCTCCTTATCGATCGATGCGCAAAAATGGACTGGTCAACGAAAGGTATGAATGGGTTACCTCTGATGTCGAAAAACAACGTGCATATAAAAATGATCCTTTAGCAGGAAATATGCCAACCATCGCGATGCAGCTCGATATTATTCATTTGCTCGAAATGGCACAAAATAAAAACGCCTCAAAACAGCATGCTTCAAGTCAGCCAATATCGATTATATGTGGTGATGAAGACGCCATGTGTGATTATGGAGAAGGTATTAAAAAGCTTCACAAGTTTTACACAAGTGTAGGCTACAGCAATGTTTCTTTCAAAGTGTATGCCAATGCCCGTCATGAACTTCTTAATGAAACGATTCGTGACAATGTTATGAAAGATCTCTTAAGTCATATTAAAACAGCACTTATTCCATAAAAAAAGCAGCTAGGCTGCTTTTTTTGGTTCAATAATCACAGATGTTATGGCATTTGCTTGAATATGTTTACGTTGAGATAAAACATCTTCAAATGTAATTGATTGGGCAATGTCAAGCAAGTCGTAGATCAACAGGTCGTCTTGTGCATATCGGCTAGTTTCATGCGCAATATACTCTAAGCTATCGAGCGACATGATAAAGTTGCCTAACATTTGGTTTTTAAAGCGATTAAAATC
>SKGE01000072.1 GCA_007117625.1 Candidatus Izemoplasma sp.
AACGGCTTAACTGTAGAAATATATGGAACGGATGAAGGGATTATTGAAGTTGCCCAACACGGAGACCATGTTCATATTATTGGCGTCAGTGAAGGTGTCGCTCAAGTAGTCTTTAACTGGACACATAGCGGTGAGGTTCGTTATACCACACCACCGATGAATGTAACTGTAGGGGAAAGTGACGACTATGAACACCGTTTGACAGACCCGCATTACTGGGTAGATCCGATAAATGCTCAAATTATGGTGCTTGATATACTAGAGGCCCTAGTCGAGCTTTTACCAGAACATGAAGATGAGTTGCGTGAAAACGCAAATAGCTTATTGGCACAACTTGCATCACTGCATCTTGATTTTATCTCAATGCGTGCAAATGTTGATCTTAGTATGATCATGCATGGTGGCCATAATGCATTTGGGCACTTATTCCACCGATATAACATAGAGTATGTTGTTCCGTATAGAGGTTTTTCTGATAATGCAGAACCATCAACTTCACAAATCATTGAGATGGTAGAGCGCATGGATCAATATGGGATTGAACATCTATTTATTGAGTTTACGGTATCTGAGCGCGTTGCAAACACGATCGCCGATGAGACCAATGCAACGGTATTGTATCTTTATTCTACAGAAAACGCACCGATCGATAAGTTGAATGAAGGTATTACGTTTATCGATATGATGCGGCATAACCTCGAACAATTTAAAATAGGACTGCAATATAATGGATCGTGATGTTGTTGTTAATATTGAAAATGTCACCGTAAGGTATCACCACTTTGAAGCAGTTAAAAATATTTCTTTTGATGTTAAAAAAGGTGATGTCATTGCTTTAATTGGTGCAAACGGTAGTGGAAAGACAACTCTGATAAAAGCCCTTCTTGGGCTTTTACGCGTTTCACAAGGAACGATTTGGAAAGCAGATGGATTGCAGATTGGTTATTTGCCACAAAACACGAGTTTGCAAGATCGCTTCTTTCCTGCAACGGTTGAAGAGGTTGTCTCTATTGGGCTGTTAGCAAAGCGAAAGTTTCCAAAGTTTTTAAACCGTGATGACCGTAAAAAAATCTTACAAACGCTCGACATGTTAAGAATTCCACATTTGTTAAAAAAACGTATCGGAGAACTATCAGGAGGACAACAACAACGGGTTTTACTTGCAAGAGCGTTGGTGTCAGCACCAGAGATACTTATTTTGGATGAACCGACGAGTGCGCTTGATCACTCGATGCGGAAACATTTTTTTGAAATTGTTAAAAAGTTAAATGAAAAACTAAATATTACAGTTATTTTAGTCACGCACGATATTGTTTCTGCAGGAGATTATATCAATCGCGTGGTATACCTTGACCAAGTGATTAAGTTTAATGATACGTTTGATGCATTTTGTGAACATCCAGAGCTTTCACCATTTGTCCATACGCATCCCCTTAAGCACACAGAAGGGGTGAAATCATGAGTTTTATTGATCCGTGGCTCGATGTAATCGATGCTATATTTCGTTATCAATTTTTACTTCGGGCGATCATTGTTGGTTTAATGGTTGCGATTAGCTCGTCTTTAATTGGATCGTTTTTAGTCTTAAAAAAGTTTTCAATGATTGGTCATGGGCTTTCACACGTAGCCTTTGCTGGTATTGCGATTGGACTATGGCTTGATCAAACACCATTGCTTGTCACAGTACCGATAGTAGTGTTAGTGTCAGTGTTTATTTTAAAGCTAAATCAGTCTGTTAAGTTGCATGGCGATTCAGCGATTGGTTTAACTGCAGCATTTGCGATGGCTTTAGGGACTATTCTAGCCAGTACAAGCGGTGGGTTTAATGTCGATCTATATAGCTATTTATTTGGGTCTATCTTAGCTGTTAGTCAGTTAGATTTGTATATTTCTATTGGATTTTCAGCAATTGTTGTGATTACTGTGGTGCTTTTTTACCATGATTTTTATGCCATGACCTATGAAGAAGAGTTCGCTAAAGTGAGTGGTGTTAAGACAGCTAGGCTCAATACAATACTTGCAATACTCACTGGGTTAGCCGTTGTGATAGGGATCCGTGTGATTGGAACAATTTTAATAAGTGCGCTTATCATATTCCCTACTGTCATTGCGACTCAGTTTAACCGAGGTTTTAAAGGAACGATGATTATTGCCCTAGTTTCAAGTATGGTTTTAGTGTTAGTTGGACTGATTACCTCAATTCGTTACGACTTACCATCAGGGTCGAACATCGTTGTCGTTAACGGTATCGTCTTTTTCGCCATTTATTTGTACAATACAATTCGAAAACTTTCTCAGAATTAGAGGTGGCTCCCATGCAAACATATTTTCAAAATCTTTTAAAAGAACATGATTTAAAAGTCACTAAAAACCGTCTTATGATGCTTGAAGCATTACAAGAAGACGATACTTTTTTATCGGCTGAAGCATTGCATAAAAAACTTTTAAAACACAATAAGACATTGTCATTATCAACCGTATATCGCGCGATGGAAGCACTGGTTGAAGTTGGGATTATTTCGCCGGTAAACATTGAAACAAGTAAAGAAACACTATACGAACTATCTCACGATGAACATGCGCATCACTTAATCTGCTTAAAGTGCCATAAAATTATCCACTTTCATCATTGTCCAGTACAAGGGTACGGACAAACGATTGAAAAGCAGTACGGTTTTAAAGTCAAAGAGCATAAACTTGAACTATACGGGTATTGCGACAAGTGTCAAAACGCTTAAAATATTCAACTAAGAAAGGGTGAAAATCCTTTTTTATTTTTTAGAACTAGATGTAATACAGTATATTGACTTATATTACAGAAAAACGTATAATAAGTTTGGAAACTAAAGATAGGATAATCATTGACTAGGACCAAGAAAACGGCGTTACATGCCACAGGCAATACTTGGAACTACTAAACACAATCACTCTGTGGTATTTTATTATAAAATACATTTTTAAAGGAGCGATTATGGAGCTTGAAAAAGTCTTAGAAAGGTTTCCCAAAGAACAGACGTATTTAATCGAAATACTATTGGATTATCAAAAGAGTAAACCGACACAACACTTAACAGAAAACGAGTTAAAAGAAGTTGCTAACTATCTTGACGTACCTGAAAGTCATGTCTTTAGCGTGGTATCTTTTTACTCGTTTTTTTCAATGGAGCCAAGAGGGAAGTACATTATTCAATACTGTCGGGATGTCCCATGCCACATTAGTGATTTAATCAATGTTAAAGAGACGCTTGAAACCCTCCTTGATATAAAGACAGGAGAAACGACAGAAGATCAATTGTTTACTTTAGAATATTCCAGTTGTTTGGGGCAGTGTGATGGTGCGCCAGCGATTCGAATTAACGACAAAATATACCGCAATTTAACGAAAAACAAACTACAAATGGTTCTTGCGGAGTACCGAGGTGATCACCATGCTTGAGAAAAAGCTCATCACGAAACATATCGGAGTCATTGATCCTAAATCAATTTTCGAATATTTAAGGTTAGACGGATATAAGCAAGCTGAAAGAATGTTTGATATGAGTCGAATGGATATCCACGATGCTTTTGAAACATCAAAATTGAGAGGCCGTGGTGGTGCTGGCTTTCCAGTATCTATAAAGTTGATGGCGATGGCGAAAGAATCAACTCAGCCTAAATATATCATTTGTAATGCGGATGAGGGCGAACCTGGTAATTTTAAAGACCGCTATCTCATGGAAAACAACCCGCATATTATTATCGAAGGTATGATTATAGCAGCATATGCAACAGGGGCTTCAAAAGGCTATATCTACATTCGTGGTGAGTATGATAAATCCATTGATGTTATGAAAGAAGCGCTCCAGCAAGCGCGTCAAAAGAGGTTTTTAGGAGAAAATATTTTTAATAAGCGCTTTGATTTTGATATTGAAATCCGACGTGGTGCCGGTTCTTATGTTTGTGGAGAAGAGTTTGCCTTGCTTGAGTCAATTGAAGGGAAAGCAGGAAGAACGCGTGTAAAACCACCATTTCCAACATCAAAAGGGTTGTTTGGAAAACCGACACTCATCAATAACGTAGAAACATTTGCAACACTACCGACAATTTTAGAAATCGGTGGTGAGGCATTCGCAAAGATTGGCACACCATCTTCAACAGGCACAAAACTTATCAGTCTTTCTGGAAACGTTAAAAATAAAGGTGTATTTGAAGTTCCGTTTGGCGTTCCGATGCGTACGATTATTAACGAACTCGGAGGCGGACCATTAGAAGGACGTAAGATTAAGATGATACAGCTTGGTGGAGCCTGTGGACCTGTTATTCCAGAGTATATGTTGGATATGGTCATCGACTTTGATCGCTTTGAAGAATTTGAATCGAAAACCGGTGCTGGCGCGATCATTGTCATGGATGATCGACAAGATATATTTGATGTTTTAAAACGTGTCAGTGACTTTTTCCAACACGAATCATGTGGAAAGTGTACACCGTGTCGTGAAGGGAACTTACATATGCTAAAAACATTGCATAAATTTTTTGAAAAAACGGCAACTGAAAAAGATTTATCACTGCTTGAGACCCAAGCGCGAGTCATTCACCAAACGTCTTTATGCGGTCTAGGTCAAACCGCACCAACCGCCGTTATTTCTTCATTACATTACTTTAGATTTAGCTTCTTAAAACGCATTGAAGATCGTTTAGAGGAGGCAAACTATGCCGAAAATTAAAATTAATAACTTAGAAGTTAGAGCGGATGAAGGCACGACAATATTGCAAGCTGCTAAAGAACATAACTTTAAAATACCAACCCTTTGTTACTATCCGGACTTAGATATTAAATCGGATTGTCGTGTTTGTGTTGTTGAAAGTGTGGGACAAGAAAAACTAGTAACCGCATGCTCGACACCAATCTATGAAGGTATGGAAATTAAAATTAACTCACCACGTGCACAAAATGCACGTAAAGCCATCATTGAAATGATTTTAGCAAATCATGATGCAAACTGTACCGCATGTGTACGAAACACTAATTGTGAACTTCAAAATTTATCCGATCACTTAGGAATTGTCCATAACCGTTTTGAAACGATTTATGAGAAAAAACCAAACGATACTTCAAGTCCATCTTTAATCCGTAACCACAGTCGCTGCATTAAATGTGGACGTTGTATTGATGCTTGCAAGACGATTCAAGACATCTCGGTTTTAGAGTTTAGCGGTCGCAGTCACGAAGTCGAAGTGGGTCCAGCTTATCATAAGGATTTAGCAGATGTATTTTGCACCTATTGCGGTCAGTGTTCGACTGTCTGCCCTGTTGGAGCAATCATGGAAAAATCCGATGTCGAAAAGGTATGGCAAGCGATTGATGATTCAAGCAAACATGTCGTTGTACAGGTTGCCCCAGCGATACGTGTTTCCCTTGGTGAAGAACTCGGTATGCAACTTGGAAGCATCGTAACGGGAAAAGTTGTTGCGGCTTTAAAAATGCTTGGGTTTACCAAAGTATTCGACACAAATTTCACAGCGGATTTAACAATCATTGAAGAAGGTCATGAGTTAATCCATCGTCTAAAAAATGGAGGCAAAACACCATTGATTACTTCATGTTGTCCGGGCTGGGTACGCTATGCAGAACACAAGTTTCCAGACTTACTGGAAAATTTATCAAGTTGTAAGTCGCCTCAGCAAATGTTTGGTGCATTAGCAAAAACATACTACGCACAAAGAGAAAGTATTGATCCAAAAGATATTTATGTGGTCTCGATTATGCCTTGCACTGCGAAAAAATATGAGGCGATTCGTCCAGAAATGTCAGTAAATGGCGAAGATCCAGATGTCGATGCAGTACTTACGACGCGAGAACTCGCGAAAATGATTAAACAAATCGGTGTTGATTTTGATAACTTACGGGAACAAAAATTCGATAAACCAGATGAAGTTACGAGTGGTGCAGCGGCAATCTTTGGTGCAACAGGCGGTGTCATGGAAGCTGCACTGCGAACCGTTAAAGAAGTCGTTGAAGAAAAACCGTTAGAAAAACTAGACTTTGATACAGTACGTGGGTATGAAGGGATCCGTGAAGCTGAAGTTGAGATTAAAGGTGAGACGCTCAAAGTAGCTGTCGCGCATACCTTAGCAAACGCAAAAAAACTTGCACAAGATATACGTGACGGAAAATCTCCGTATGCTTTCATTGAAGTCATGGCTTGTCCAGGTGGATGTGTCGGTGGTGGCGGTCAGCCGTATGGAACTACAAGAGAGAAACAACGCGACCGTATCCATTCCATCTATCAAGTCGACCGTTTGATGAAAATTCGCAAATCTCATGACAATGCTGCGGTATCAAATTTATACAGTTCATACTTAGGAGACCCATCTGGAGAACTGGCGCACAAGTTGTTACATACCAAGTATACCAAACGTTCTTAAATCAAAAGTGGTGCATCTCAATGCATCACTTTTTCTATAAGCAACGCATGCGTATAGCTATAAGGGTAGATTATGGAAATTTAGATACGTTCGTGACTCGATTTATAGGCATTATTCTGTGTTTAGGATAAAGATTTAGAAAACTTTGTAAATACTTGTATGAAACACTAGTATTATTATTTAAATGTGGTATAATTACAAAGTTCGTATTTTTTACGAGCAGACATAAATAGCGCAATATTTAGAAACGCTGGATATGCAGCGTTTTTTTATGGAAGCATTAAGGAGCAACACTATGAACTTTGAAACATTAGCATTACATTCAAGCATTATTAAAATCTTAAGAAAAGTTGGGTATCAGTCCATGACAGATATTCAACAAGAGGCAATTCCGCATCTACTTGACTATAAAGATATGTTAGGGAGTGCCCAAACTGGAACAGGGAAGACGGCAGCCTATGCATTGCCAATTATTGATCACCTTTTAAGACAACCTGATTCTTCAAAAAAACGCTATCCAAAAGCGCTCGTTTTAGCACCGACAAGAGAGCTTGCTTTGCAAATTAAAGAAAGCTTCGACACCTATACAAGAGGGTTACAAATTCGTGTAGGGGCAGTCTACGGCGGCGTTGCTAAACGCAATCAAATTATGAAAGCAAAACGTGGATTAGATGTTTTAATCGCAACACCAGGGAGACTTATTGACCTATATATGATGCGCGTCATCAAACTCGATAAAGTGAATCATTTTGTTTTAGATGAAGCTGATCAAATGCTCGATATGGGATTTATCGATGATGTTAAAAAAATCGAAAACTATTTACCAAAAACACGCCAAACTATGTTGTTTTCAGCAACTTTAAACGCATCAATTTTAGCACTCTCTAAAGATATTTTAAACCAACCCATAAAAATTGAAATCACACCGAATCATACACCGGTTGAGGCGATTGATCAATCTGTCTGTTATGTATCGCACCAAAACAAAAACAACCTTCTTGAAGATGTGTTAGATGAAGGTAGTGTTACGAGTGCATTAATTTTCGTTCGTACAAAAGTACGTGCTGAGCAGCTATC
>SKGE01000045.1 GCA_007117625.1 Candidatus Izemoplasma sp.
CCTTTGACAAGCGCAACATGGTGTTCGCCGTTTAGAGTGTTTTCATAGCCTACCATTTTAAAGATTCCAAACTCTGTGGGTAATTCTGTTTCTGCGGCACGTTTAATATAGACATCTTGTTGGCGGCGAAACTCAATTAAGTTTGCGATTGTGACAAGTTTTAATTGGTGCTTCTTAGCGTAGGTGACTAAGTCATCAACGCGTGCCATCGTACCGTCATCGTTCATGATTTCACAGATTACACCAGCTGGCTTACATCCTGCAAGTCTTGCAAAGTCAATCGCTGCTTCGGTATGTCCTGCGCGTTTTAAGACACCACCGGCTTTAGCAACGAGAGGAAAGATATGCCCAGGTTTTTTAAAATCACTGGCTTGTGCACTTGATTCAAGTGCTTTTAAGATGGTTAAACTGCGTTCATGCGCTGAAATACCTGTGGTTGTTTCGATATGATCGATAGATTCGGTAAATGCGGTATGAAATTGATCAGTATTATCTTTTACCATTGGATCAAAGCCAAGTTTTCGAGCGTGCTCGTTTTCAATCGGCATACAGATCAGTCCACGTCCATATGTCGCCATGAAGTTGATGGCTTCTGGGGTCGCATGTTCTGCGGCCATCAGTAAGTCTCCTTCGTTTTCACGATCTTCGTCATCAACGACGACAATCATCTTGCCTTTTTTAATATCTTCGAGTGCTTCTTCTATTGTATTGAACATGAATATCTCTCCTAAAATCCGTATTTTTTCAGAAACGCTTCATCAATGCCTTGACGTTTGGTTTCTGGTGTCAGTAGTTTTTCAACATATTTTCCGATCAAGTCGCATTCAAGATTGACTAAGCTACCGAGCGGTTTACTGAGTAAAGTTGTTTCATCTTTGGTATGTGGAATGATCGATACTTCAAAGGCATCAGCCTCAACCGTGGCAACTGTCAAGCTGATTCCATCGATGGCGATACTACCTTTTTCGATGATGTAGCGCATCATGCTTGGTTTGGTTTGGATTTTCACCCAGTAAGCAATATCATCTTGCCTGATAGATGTAATGGTACCCGTACCATCGATATGGCCGCTTACCATATGACCGCCTAATCGCGTAGATAAAGTTAAAGCACGTTCTAAATTTAACTTAGTTCCTGTTTGAATGGTTACCATGGCGGTACGTTTTAAAGTTTCATGCATCACATCCACGGTAAACGTATCTTTTGTCATTGAGGTTACGGTCAGGCAAACACCGTTCGTCGCAATACTATCTCCAAGTTTAGTATCCTCTAATACTTTAGTTGCAGAAATCGTTAATGCGACACTTTTCGGTCCTTTTTTAATGGTCTTAACGGTTCCTATTTCTTCAATAATTCCAGTAAACATTATGCAACCTCCTTGATCACACGATAATCGAGCATGATATCGCCATCAAAATGGCGGATGTCATGTAAATCGAGTTGAAATGCATCCGATACTTTAGCTTTCCCAATGCCACCGACAGGGGTTAATGCGTTGGCACCACCAATAATCTTCGGCGCAACATACATATGAATGCGATCAACAATCCCTGCTTCTAATGCGCTATAGTTAACGGTGCTTCCACCTTCAAGCAAAATCCCATCGATGCCCATAGCACCTAAATCTTTCATTAAGTATTGTAAATCTAGCTGTCCTAGTTTTAGCCGTACACGGTGTACTTTAACACCTGTTTTTTCTATGGCTGTAGCGCGTTCTTTACTGACATGTTCGCCAATAACAACCATCGTTTTAAACGTGTCACTACTTGTACAAACATAACTATCGAGCGGGACAATTCCTTCGGTATCTAAGATAATGCGAAGCGGTTGCGCCGCAGTTGGTTCATCAACTCTAGCGGTAAGTTTTGGGTTATCATGAATGACAGTATTAACGCCAACCATAATCGCTGATAAAGCATGGCGATAATCATGGACATGTTTGCGAGAGTTTTCATTGGTAATCCATTTTGAATCCCAGGCTGCAGAAGCGATCTTACCATCCGCAGTCATTGCATACTTCATTAACACATACGGTGTCTTTGTTTGAATGTATTTAAAGAAAACCGCATTTAACGCTTTATTTTCCTCATCCAGAACCCCCGTAACAACTTCAATACCCGCATCTCTTAACATTTGAATCCCTTTACCAGCAACCAGAGGATTTGGATCTTTACTCGCAATTACAACTTTTTTAATCTTATGATCTATAATTGCTTGGGCACAAGGTGGGGTTTTTCCATAATGCGAACACGGTTCTAGCGTTACCACCATCGTTGCACCACTGACATCTTCTGTCGCATTATTGAAGGCCTCGATTTCTGCATGAGGACCGCCGAATACTTTGTGATATCCTTCAGCAATTATTGAATCGTTTTTAATAATCAACGCCCCGACCAGTGGGTTCGGATTGACAAATCCTTCACCTTTTTTTGCCAGTGCTAAGGCCTTTTTCATCCATGTTTCCATACCGAGGTCCTCCTTACATATAAAAATGCCCTAAATAGCTTAGGGCATAGGATTAACACGCTAAAAAATGCGGTTTTTTTCTTCTCCCATCCAGACTTTACTGTCGGTTCAGGAATCACACCTGATCAGCTTGCGCTCGCGGACTTTACCGCCGGTCGGGAATTACACCCTGCCCTGAAGATATTTATTTGTTTTTATTTACATTGGAATTATAGCATACCAAGGTTTAAAACACAATACAAAGGATAAAAAATTGTATCACAGGTACGTATCTTTTAAATGGGTTTTTTAAGAATAAACATCCGATTTTTCATCTTTCCATGTGGCATCTCCAAGGTATAATTATCGACAATGAAAAACCACTTTGAAAACCGTTGTTTCCACGCATAAGTCTCTAAATTTAATAAGTAGATCCCAGAATCTTCTTCATAAAGATTTTCAGAAAGCTTTTTGGCTTTGTGTAACTCAAGCTGCGCTTCTGAATAAAAATCATTTAACTTAACGAGTACGCTTCCGCCGGGTTTCAGGGTCCGGTAAGCTTCTTCAAGCAAAACTAACCCATCGTCTTCCGTGAGATTATCTAAGATATTTGAAGCCACAAAAACATCTAGTGAAGCAGCTTCGATATTTTTAATCGCATCAAAAGATCCTTCAATGAATGTAGCATCCTCAATACCGTAGTGTGTAAATAGCCTCGAAGCTAAATCACAAGCTTTTGATGATAACTCAATGCCAGTAAACTGGCCTTCGAAATGCATCGCAAACATCAACAAAACCATCCCGCTGCCAAACCCAAAATCAAGTGCTTTCATGTTCGGTTTGCCGAGTGATAAAATGGCTTGGTCAAGCTTCTCAACCTGAGTGGTTATCAGCTCAGGAAAAGGGCGATTAAAGTGTTCGAAAACATTATCCCAGTAGGCCTTGGTATTCTCATATTTTTTCATAACTACCTCCAATTATTTAATCAAGCGGTAAGCCATAAACAGTGTAGATGATATAAAGCGCTGTGAAAATATAAACAAGTCCCAACAAGGTTCCAGTTATTGCAGCGGTATCATTGGTTTTTTCTTTGAACTCATCAAACTTACGATAGTTTCCATGTTCTTTAAATGCCCATATAAAAATGTTTAAAAAGAAATTCAATAGATGTGCAAACGGTCTTCGCCAATCCGTGACCGCTATAAAGAACCCAAAAAACGTCAAAAGTCCATAAAGCAGCATCGAGGTACTAAGACCGATTTGAAACTCAGTAGTCATGTTGGGGATGTTTTCAATAAACCGAACGCCAAAGAAAAATCTAGAAAACAATAATAGCCCCAAAACGCTTAAAACCATTACAATTATTATCTTTTTCATACAATCACCAAAAATAGTATATCACGAGACGCCCTTATTTAATCCAAAAAATTTGTTTGTGGTGTTAAAAAACATCAATCTGCAAGCGAGATTCTCCAGCTTTTTCAAGACCATACTTCATTAAAATTGGTCCGATAATTTGAAAAATCAAAATACTTGATAAAACGATCGCTTGCACCAGTTGTGTTTCTGCTTCTGGCAAGATCGCAGATAATGCCACCAACATCCCAATGGTTACACCCGCTTGAGGCAACAAACAAAACCCAGTGTATTTTTTGACTGTGACAGGACAAGCCGTCATTGAAGCACCTAAATAAGCTCCAGCAACCTTACCAATAAAACGTAAAGCAATAAATACTAAAGCAATCAGACCCGCTTGAACCATCGATGTTGGAGCCAAGGCCAGTCCAGCAATCGTAAAAAAGATGATGATGAAAGGACCACCAAAATTACTCAAGGCAGCATTTTGAATCATAAACGATTCCTTACCGACTAAGTTTGTGAATGTCATCCCAATTGTTAATGGAATCAAGATTAAAGATAAGTGATAACGTTCAGCTAAAAATACCGACCCTAAAATAAACGCGAGTATAAACGCTAAATACGCCAAATAGCGATCTTGTTTCGGAGCTTTTTCAACAAACAGTTTTGAGATAACCCCTAAAATACCACCTAAAACAATCCCAACAATGACAGATAAAATGACTTCCCTTAAAGGAAATAGTAACGCATTAAAAATATCAATATCACTACCATCGACAATGCCTACTGCAATCGATGCAAAGAGAGCGAAAATGACAACAGCAATAATATCGAGCAAGCCAACCACAGGTATTACCGTTTTCTTCACGGGTCCTTTTGCTTTTAATTTCTTGATAATTTGCATCACAGGCGCGGGTGCCGAAGCAATTGCTAAGCCTGATAAGGCAAACGCCAGCCATAGTTGTCCACTAATTAAATAAATCCCAAAAACACAATCGTCAACGTAACAATCACATGGACCATAGTAATCATAATCACCGATTTTGCATTACTTTTTAGAATTGGAATAAAGAGCTCCGTTCCAATTTGATAAGCAATAATTCCCAAAACAATGTTGGTAATCACACCTAAACTTTCAAGCGCTGATACACTGATCAAGTTAAGTCCATTTGGACCAATGATCACTCCTGCTAATATATATCCAGTAATATCTGGTAAACGAAACTGTTCCACCAGTTTCCCAAATAAAAAACCAAACAATAAAATAATACCTACATTTAATAAAATAACGTATGCATCCATCAAACCACCTCAATCTCCACTGCTCATTATATTGAAAGACTCGAAGACTTTCAAGCTTTCAAATTAAAGTTTTAAAACCAATAAAAATGCACAAGTTTAGAAAAATTTCCGCTTCACTCGTACATTTATAGCTTTAAAGTTTTACAATCTTATGATTCGCCGCCTTATACAAGCGGTTCATAATTGCTTCTTGATAGGAACCACCATGAAACGCAACCGAGTAGATATAATCAACTTGAAACTGATCCATCATTCTTAGTCCAATGTATAAGTTGGACGCAATAGATGAATCAAAAGATGCATCGCCAAGGTTATAGACATAGGTAGTATTAAATTGTTTAATTAAAGCATCACTAGTAATAACTCCAACTTTTTTATGCTTGTCGTGATGGTCTTTGATTTTATCATTAATGTATCGTACGACTGCTGATTGATCTCCTTCAACAATCGTGAGTTCACCTCTTGGAGCGTAGTGCTTATACTTCATTCCAGGCGATGCAGGCGTTTCATTTGCTTTCACGCCATCTTTACGTAAAACCTTAGGAACGATTGTTTCAAGCATCGCTTGCGTAATGACACCCGGTCTTAATATGACAGGAACGTCACCAGTCACATCTAACACCGTTGACTCTAAGCCAACATCAGACTTACCACCATCAATAATAATATCAACGCGATGGTTGAAATCTTCCATCACATGCTCAAAGAGCGTTGCTGATGGTCTCCCACTGATATTCGCACTCGGTGCACAGATCGGCACATCGGCGATGGTTAAAACGTCTTGCGCGACTGGATGACTTGGGATGCGTACACCGACTGTACTCAAACCGCCTGTGATAAGCGTGGGTACACTTTCTTTTTTTCGAAACACCATCGTTAAAGGCCCGGGCCAAAACGCATCGATCAGATCTTTTATGTAAGGTTGATCGATATAAACGTACGGTGTAATTGCTTGTGCATCTTTCATATGCATGATCAAAGGATTATCGCTCGGACGTCCTTTGACGTTATAAATATTAGCAATACCTTCTGAACTTAAGGCGTAAGCTCCGATGCCATAAACCGTTTCCGTAGGAAAAACAACCAACCTTCCTGTTAAAAGGGTTGATCGGATATCTTTTTTAACGCGCTCTTCTTTTAAATCTTTTGCGTCATACGTTCTTGTTTCAATCATACAATCATCCTTAACTTTCAATACTCGCTGCATCTTTATATTTTTGAATGACCATGCTAACGTTAAAATACGCATTTACAATCGGTGCATAGATTAGATAGGCAAATGGTAAAAGAACAATGGCACTATCGGTGGGCTGCAAGAACCATAAAATTAGACTGACTAAGGCATACATTAATACAACGTAGATTACGACATAGTGAAACGCATATCGTAAAACGCCATGACGCTTAACTGTTAGAAGCATCTTCACAATAAACACCCAAAGCACAGCGTGAAATAACACATCGACCAGTTCATTGGTTCTTACTAAAACAATCGCAGTTGCGGTTAAAATGATAATCACTAGCGTTAAATACTTTAACACAAGTTCTTTTTCCGTCAACGCTTTTTGAGATAGTTTTGGTTTATCTTTGATCATTTTATGTTTCATTTCTGCTTCATCCGTTTTTTTAATCCTCAAAAACATTCCAATATCGGCTGCCAGAGCAATGAGAAAACTTAGAATAAAAACGATATAAATTACAGGTAATCCAACATCAAGACCTATAACCGCAAGATACATTAGTCCCCATTTAGAGATGACACTAATCGCACCATATCGAAACGTCACATACTTATGTGCTTTTATCGTATTTAGAGCAAATAACGATCCAAATAAAGGTGCATAGACAAAAAAGATTGCCAGCACGAGCAATACCCACGATGGCTCTGGCGCAACCATCAAACCACTGATAAGATACCCGTAAAAGACGACCGTCGTCACCAAACTTATTCGAAAAGTCTTCATCATCGATTGTTTCATAAAGCCTCCACACCCTATTTAGAATTACCTTTATTATTATATCACTTTTCTTTGCTCTTTTAGACGATATATAAAATTACTTTGGATATTAAGCACTCTCAAAGTTTGCATCATTCAATCCTTTAACAATTAAAAAGTCCACCTAGAAATAGATGAACATCGTTTATTAATGGTGCGAATGGGGAGACTTGAACTCCCACGGACTAAAGTCCACATGGCCCTCAACCATGCGCGTCTACCAATTCCGCCACACTCGCAGATGGTGGAGAATGGCGGATTCGAACCACCGACCCCTTGCACGTCAAGCAAGTGCTCTCCCACTGAGCTAATC
>SKGE01000050.1 GCA_007117625.1 Candidatus Izemoplasma sp.
GCACCAATCGTTGCTGATGGTTTAGCATTACTCAATGTTCTATATGTATCATTAAACACACTTCTTGATTGTTCACCTTGACCATCACCTAAGTCAAAGTCTGCATAAATCTCCACAAGATAATCATTATTCGCCATTAAATCTATGATTTCAATCGTTGATTGAGATTCTTGAACTGGAATCGTTCTTAATAAAGTATCACTCGCTATATGGTAAAGCTTTATTCTTACATTATTCAATGAAATACCATCAATCTCATGACCATCTATTAAATCAATCACCATGGTGCTTTGTGTGATGGTCAAAAGTGATGCGTTCATCGATGGCGCTTCTGCTGGTGGGGTATTAAAACTTCCCGTAAACAGTAAAACATCTTCTCTTAAACCTTCACCATCATTCAAATCGTAGTTTGCACGGAGCTCAACGGTATATGTATTATTGTTTAGTAGCCCATCCACAAAAATGTTACTTAGCGTAGTAGGCGTTAAGTCATCCATGGTATGAACAACCGCTCCATCAAGTAAAATATTTACTACAAAGCTCTCCCAGTCAATAACCTCAAAGTTATCGGTTACTTGAACTGAAAAATCCACTGAAGTTTGATGTATCGCGTTAAAATGAACGCTAGCGGTTGGCGTATCTTTTGTACGTGTCGTTAAATCATCACGCTCAAGCAAGGTGTGCCCTTCAACAACACCTTCCCCATCATCCAAATCATAATCGGTCAAAACAATAATTTGATATGTTTGATCACTCATTAACCCATCAAATGTCACTGCATTGAGCGCAGCACGCTGTAAGGTTTGTGAATCGATTAAAGTCTCGCCTTGATACAATAGTATTTCTGTACGATTATCGAGTACCACTTGGTCTTCATCAAAGATACGGATCTCCATACTTAAACTATCCGTCGTACTCGTTAGATTTGTAAGTGAAGCCGTTGGGACTGTTTTACGAACAAAAACATTAAAAAGATTGTTCTCTGTAACAGAAACCGTAACATTATCAGAGTGTAAGAAACTCTGAACCTCATAGGCAATCTCACCTGGGACAGGCATTCTTAAATGCAATACAATTCTTTGCGCAGTCGTGCCTTCCTCAAAACGGTTGGTGCGATACGTTTGTCCGTTGATTGTCACTGAGTTAATTGGAGCCGCAGTTGGGTTATCAATAAATACCTCAACAACGACTTCGTCACCTTTATCAACGGTATAAGTTTCTTGCGCTCCATCTACCACAGGATCTCTTCCATCGACAATCAAATGACTAAAAGTCGGTGCTAAATCCTCACCAACATCCTCAGGTCCACACGCATAAATAACAAGCGATAGTGTCATCAAAAAGAACAGTACAATAAATCGTTTCATATTCCCACTCCCAATAAGCGCCTAATCTTAGCCTTAATTTTATCACAAAAACGAAAAAATAACAATCTTCTTTACTTCTTCAAACCACGCTTTAATAGCGGTTTTTTATAGTTTTTATTAATGCTATCTAAAACCCTCGTTAGATGCGTATCTTTTTCCATGGCCTCTTTTGGTTCAAATATATTCAGCTGCTTAAACAACATTTCTTGCTTTTCTAGATTTGAACTACTAACCCCTAACAAATGCACAGCTTTCTCTTCATACAAGTCCTCAAAAAGATGTTCAACCATTTCTAAAATCTCATCAAAATCATTGCTGTGTTGCGGTAATGCTACCTGCTTTGAGCGCTGCGAAAAATCCGCATAACGCACCTGCACCGAAATACTCTTCGCGGCATATGATTTTTTATGCAACCTAGAAACAACTGTTTCTGTCAATTTAGTCAACGCCGCAAGCATCGCTTCATAACTATGTAAAAACCCTTCAAA
The DNA here is from genome assembly GCA_007117625.1 of Candidatus Izemoplasma sp. Taxonomy (GTDB): domain Bacteria; phylum Bacillota_I; class Bacilli_A; order Izemoplasmatales; family Izemoplasmataceae; genus SLQR01. The sequence goes on from SKGE01000050.1 coordinate 1,856, forward strand.
AGTTTTAGAATTTCCCACACTATGTACCGTCTCAGCACGTGTTGGATCAACCATTGCAGTACTCTCACCCCATGCTTTTGCCAAAAAGCCTTCCGTTTGATTACCCAAAAATTTCGATAATTTTTCATGGTCTTTAAAATTCGCCAAGTCGCCAATCGTTTCAATGCCAATCAACCTAAGATTTGGTACCGTCTTCTTACCAATGCCATACATAGAACCAATCTTAAGTGGCCAAAGCTTTTCTTCAATATCGCGTTTTCTTAAGACTGTCACACCAAGTGGTTTTTTCATATCTGATGCCATCTTTGCTAAAAAACGGTTCGGCGCAATTCCAATCGAAACTGGAAGTTTTAACGTATCGAGTAAATCTTTTTGAATCTTCTTTGCCAAATCAAGCGGATGCAAATCATTCAAATCATTGGTCACATCCAAATAAGCTTCATCAATCGACGCGGGTTCTACCATCGAAGTAATCGTTCTTAAATACTCAAAAAACTTTTGACTATATTCTTGATAAAGCGCCATGTTCCCAGGCACGACTAAAAGATGCGGGCATCTTCTTTTAGCTTCAAACACGTTCATCGCACTCGTCACACCATACTTCCGCGCCGCATAATTTGCCGTCGTTAAAATACCACGGTCACTGTTTTTACCAATGCCGATCGGTTTATCTTTAAGTGACGGGTCTTGCGCTTCTTCACAACTCGCAAAAAATGCATTTAAGTCCACATGGAAGATTATTCGGTATTTTTTCATGCAATATCTTTCCTTTTTATTTAAAGTATCGTATAATGTTAAAAGCAACCAAAAGAACAGCTGATTTGAGGTGATGGTATGCCAGAAAGCAGAAAACGTAATAAAAAAGCAACGGAAGAGGTACGTCCTGTATACAAAAATCCATTGAAGAAAAAATGGGGGCGTATTGTTGTAATTGTATTAGTGTTTGGTTTCCTTTTAGGAACTGTGATTGCTGCAATCATTGGACTAATACAAGTTATGCAAACAATGTGATTGAAAAAGCACGTAACCGTGCTTTTTTTATTTTAATAACTCCTCAGCACTTTTAAGCGCTGACTCACTGACTTTATCTGAAGAAATCATTTCTGCTAACGCTTGAATCCGTCCCTGACGATCAAGCGTTTTTATATACGCTTTTGTACGCCCTTCAGCGGACGCTTTAAAAATCAAATTATGGTGATCGGCACGCGCCGCTACCTGCGGTAGATGCGTAATCGTTAACACTTGTGTTGAATCAGCAATCGCATGCATCTTCTCAGCAACTTGACTCGCAACATACCCAGAAATCCCAGTATCAATTTCATCAAATATCATTAACGATACTGCCATTTTTCGCATCAAGATTTCTTTAAGCCCTAGCATAATGCGGCTTAACTCGCCACCACTTGCAACATGTGATAACGGTTTTAACGGTTCGCCAAGGTTTGTCGATAAATAAAAATCAACTGTATCGACTCCGTCCGACCGAAAGCTTTCTTTTGCTAAAGGATCGTCAAACGATAACGTTTCAAAACGAACCTCAAACTGCGTATCTTTAAGCTCGAGATCCTTCAATACCTCTAACAGTGATTTTTCAATCAAACGTGCCGTAGTTTGACGCGTCTTTGTCAAAGCGTTTGAGGCTTGTTTCAAACGAGAAAAAACTTCTAAAAGCTTCTCATGGGCTATGTCGAGAGACGCATCATAATCATCAAACAAATCGATCTCACGCTGCATAAAATCGTAGTACTCGATAATCTCAGGAACTGTTTTTCGGTATTTTCTCTGCAACGTTTCTAAGCTATGCTGCCGTGTTTCTAAACGGTCAAGTTCATCCGGGTCAAAGTCTAAAACACGCAACTGTTCTTTGACATTACCTTGAATATCTTCTAACTCATAATAGGCACTTTTTAAACGTTCAGACAAATCTTTATATAGCTCATCAAAATCTGAAACATCGTCTAAATTGCTCGATGCATCATAAATAGATTCTAACGCGTTATGGTCTTGAAGCAACTGATTCGCAACTTGCACCTTCTTAAAAATCTTATCAAAGTTTCTAAGCTTTTCAATCGATTGTTCTAACGTTTCTAACTCATCAACCTCAAGATTATACGTGTCAATTTCTTTAATTTGAAACTTATAAAAATCGAGTTTCTCTAACCGCTCCGCTTTCGAATCTTTCAGTTCACAATATGTTTTCAGACGTGTTAAATATTCTGTTCTAATCCTTTGATATGCACTTAATTTTTCTTGAACCGAATCATCATAAGCATCGATCAAACTCAAGTATGTTTCTGGATTGATAAGACGTTTAGTATCGTGTTGGGTATGAATATCTGCTAAATAGGTCGTAATCGTTCTTAAGTCTTGAAGTGTCACGGTACGGTTGTTCACTTTAATACGATTTTGGCTGCTCGGACTGATCTGACGACGGATCAAAAGCTCATCATCTTCACAAGGAATCTCAAGCGATGCTAACTGATGCTTCACCGCAGTGGTTAGATTTACAAACAAACCACTAATCTCACAGTAATCAGCACCTGTTCGAACAATCGAAGTCGTCGCACGATCACCGAGTAAAAGACCTATCGCATCGATAAGCAAACTTTTACCCGCTCCAGTTTCTCCTGTCAAAGAGGTCATTCCAGCCTCAAAAGAAACTTCGATATTTTCTAAAATCGCATAGTTTTTAACCGCTAAATGACTTAACATAAGAACCTCCTAAAATATTTTATAAGCAGCCTCTACTGCCGATAAAACATCAGAGCTTTTAAAACCTTTTTTAATGACGCATAAAAACTCAATATTTCCACTCCCACCAAGAATCGGTGAAGGTGTAATCTGATCAATCACGAGCCCTAAAACTTCTAGGCGTTGAAGATATGCTTCTAAAACTTTCTGATGCATTTTTCGACTTTTAATTACCCCAGATTTCGGGGTTTCTAATGTTTCAAACTGAGGTTTAACCAAAACAATTGTAGTTTGATCATAAAACTGAAACAAATGTTGAATCAACGGGATCGATGAGGTGAAACTAACATCCATCACCACAACATCAATCCCCTCAATGAAACATGCATCTACATCAAGAAAGTTCTTGTTTTCATGCACCTCTACGCGCGAATCTTCTCGTAAACGGGGATGAAGTTGTTCACTTCCAACATCAATGGTCTTCACCGACTCTACACCGTGTTCTAACAAGCACTCGGTAAACCCGCCAGTTGAAGCACCAATATCTAACGCATGTAATCCTTTAACATCGAATTTAAACGTAGCTAAAGCATGTGCTAACTTTAACCCGCCTTTACCTACATAAGGATTATAAGCTTCAAGTATGGTAACCTGATCACCTGCTTGAACATTGTAACTCGGTTTATTAATCACTTTCCCATTCACTTTTATTCGGTTGTTCTTAATCTCAACTTGAGCTTTATGACGGCTCTCAAATGGATGATGCTCAACCAAGTAAAGATCTAATCTCACAGCAGTGCCTTCACTTGTTTTAAAACACCTTCAAGGTCTAACCCATAGCGCCCAAGCATTGTTTTTCGGTCACCCTGTTCGACAAATGCTGCGTCAAACCCAAACCGTTTAAACTGTTTTAACGCGATGCCTCGATCAGTAAAATAATCGCGAACATAAGATCCAAACCCACCTTGTAACGTTGATTCCTCAACAGTTACCATCGGTTTTTCAGTATCAATGGAATCAAGCACTTTCGAATCTAATGGTTTAAGATATCGTGCGTTCACTAAACGCACCGGTAAGTTCTCTTTAATAATTACCTCTTGTAAGGGTTCTACCAAACTACCAAAGGTAATCACCGTGACCGATGGCCCTTCTGTTAAAACTTCCCAAGAAGGTGGAATTGCTTCTATATCATAATCATACGGCTCAGCAAAAACATTTTCTTTAGCAAAACGAATCGCCATCGGTCCTTTTTGACCATCAAAAGCATAATTGAAGAGTCCGTATGCTTCTTGCATATTCTTTGGATGCGCAATGGTAATATTCGGAATGTGCAAAAGCATTGGAATATCATAAATACCTTGGTGTGTCTCACCATCACCGCCCACTAATCCAGCACGATCGATACCAAAAACGACATGCGCATGATGTCGACAAACATCATGTAATACCTGATCATAGGCCCGCTGAATAAACGTTGAATAAATGCTCACAAACGGCATCACTCCTTTGAGGGCTAGTCCACTTGCCATCGTGACAGCAGTCTGTTCTGCAATCCCAACATCGATTAACTGCTGCGGATACTTCGCTTGAAAATCACCGAGTTCACTGCCACCAATCATCGCGGGTGTAATCACATAAAACGGGTCCTGTTTTGAGGCGCGGTGCATCAGATAATTCGCCACCGCCTTAGAACTTGATAACATTGGTTTAGCCTTTTTCGATGCTAAAAAATCACCGGTTTCAATTTCAAACGGCTTTACCCCATGCCATGTGCCAACACTATCATTTTCAGAATGAAAGTACCCTTTCCCTTTTTGGGTTTTTACATGAACAATACACGGACGTTTTTCCGCTTTAGCAATCTCTAAAGCTGCAAGTAAATGCTTGTAATTATGTCCATCAAGCGGCCCATAATAAAGATATCCTAAATCCTCAAAGTAACTGTGCCCCGCCACAAAGCCTTTTAACCGTTTCTCTACTTTAGCTGTAAAACCACGAAGCGGTTTTGGAATCATTTTACCGGTTCCTCGACGAATCGTACGAAGGCTTCGCTTCATCCGAACACGCGTTAATATTTTTGATAAGTACCCGATGTTTTCACTGATACTCATTTCATTATCATTCAAAATAATCACGGGATGACGGTTGGGAAAGTGACCCATAAAATTCAACGCCTCAAGCGCCATACCACTCGCCATAGCCCCATCACCAATCAACATTACGATATGCCCTAAATCTTGCTTATAATCTTTTGCAAAAAGCATGCCTGCCCCAGCTGCAAGCGAGGTTGAAGAATGGCCTGCTTCATAAACATCGTGTTCACTTTCAGCACGTTTCAAAAACCCGCTAAGGCCATCTGCCTGACGCAATGTGTCAAACTGATTCGCTCTACCGGTTAATATTTTATGCACATACCCTTGATGTCCAACATCAAAGATAAGTTGATCTTTGGGTGAATCAAACACTTTGTGCATTGCGATGGTAAGTTCAACAACTCCCAAATTACTCGATAAGTGCCCACCTGTCTGAGAAAGTTTTCCAATTAGAAAAGAACGAATTTCTTGACTCAATGTTTCAAGTTCAGAAATGCGCATAGACTTTAAAAAGTGCGGGTCTTTTATAGTATTCAAGTCCAAAGTATCACTCCTACTCGTCTAGTTCAAAATCCGCTTCTTTCCCTTTATCATTCATGACTTTTGTCAGCACATTTTCAGCGTTTTCCAACAACGTCTGACAATGCGCGGATAACTTCATACCTTCTTCATACTTTTTAACCGCATCTTCAAGTGGCAAATCTCCACTTTCTAAAGCATCCACAATTTTCTCTAATGCTTCTAAAGACGCTTCAAATGACTTTTTATCCATTACGAATCACCTTTCTTTTTTTCTAAGACTTTAGAGCGTAGTGCTCCATCATAAAACTGCACTTCAATCATATCATCCGTGGAAACTTGATCGACAGACTTAACAATAGCGCCATCTTTCTTTACTAAGGTATACCCTTTTTTCATAATGTTCAAAGGGTTCACATAAGAGAGATGTTCCATGCGTTTTTGCAACTTCTCTTTCGCGCTTAAAACGGTTAACTTATAATTCCGATGTAACCCGTACGTTAACTTCTCAAGACGCTCATGACTTTGACTTAAACGTTTCGACGGATGCAATATCCGTAACTTATCGTGTAAAAATTCATACCGTTTACTCTGTGGCATCACAATCCGTGTCGGATCTTTTAACACATATCTTCCTAACAACCGATCAAGGGCTTGTTGGTTTAATTGAATCGAACGTGATGTCGTATCATACGCACGACTTCTCAACCGCGCAACATCTCTTAACAATGTTACTTTATCTGGTACGACAATCTCAGCTGCCCCAGATGGTGTCGGCGCACGCATATCCGCCACAAAATCCGCAATTGTAAAATCAGTCTCATGACCGACTGCAGAGACAATCGGAAGCTTAGATGCAAAAATAGCACGCGCCACAATTTCTTCATTAAAGGCCCATAAATCTTCAATACTTCCGCCACCACGACCGACAATAATCACATCATTATCTGGGTTTTGATTCGCTGCCTCAATGCTTTTTACAACTTCATGTTTCGCTTCATCACCTTGCACTGTGGTTGGATAGACCAAGATTTTTGTTAAAGGATACCGGCGATTAATAATATTGATAATATCACGAACGGCCGCACCGGTAGCCGAGGTTAATACCGCCACTTGCCTAGGGAATCTCGGCAATGCTTTTTTATATTTTTCGTCAAACAAGCCTTCTTTTTCTAAATCTTCTTTTAGCTTCAAATAGGCTTGATATAAATTCCCAAGTCCAACCTCTTCCATGCTTTCCGCATAGATTTGATACGACCCACTCTTCTCAAAAACACTGACATACCCACGCACTAACACATGGTCGCCTTCTTTTGGTTTGAATTTCACTTTCCAAGCGTTGCTCTTAAACATAACCACACTGATCTGTGCGCCGTCATCTTTCAGCGTAAAATAAAAATGACCGCGGACATTATGCTTAAAATTCGAAACCTCACCCTCAAGTAAAATATTTTTAAGATGGCGGTCTTCATCAAACTTATATTTAATATATTTCGTTAATGCCGTTACCGTTAATGCTTTTTCAGCCATAGTATCCCTACTTATTTAAAGACTTTTTTATTTTATCGAGCACACTATTATTAAACTTCACCGCTTTATTATCGCCTTCATCCGTAAACGTTCGCGTTAACTCTAAGGCTTCATTGATGACAATCTCACCCGGTGTTTGCATCGCATACATCTCATACGTTGCCAAACGTAAAATAGCTCGGTCTACATACGATAAGCGTTTTAAACTCCAGCGTTCTAACTGCGAATTAATAATCTCATCAATCGTGTCTTGATACTTCAAAATACCGCTGACAACCTCATTGACAAACGTATGTTCGCTCGGTTCAAAGGTAGCGGTACTATTTAAGTCTAAACTATATAAAAGCTCAACGCTTAAAACGCGTTGTGCGTGTCTTGTGACAGACGTTTTTTCTGTTTTTTGCAAAGTCATCCCACCATTCATAATCATTACAAATTTTACCATAATATCGCCAAAATAAAAAGGAAAAACCATCTTTTCCTTTTTATAAAATTGTTCGATTTCTCACCTTGATTACTTCATAATATAAAGAATTCCAATCGTACCTTCACCACAGTGACTCGAGATCACACATCCCGCTTCGGTTTCATAAATGTGTTTAACATTTAGCTCATTCTTAAGCGCTTCATAAATATACTGATATGATTCATCTGCTTGTGAATGCGTAATCATTAAAAAATCTTGATCGATATCATCTTTAAGTTCAAGTACTTCTTTGATTAAAAGCTTAATGCCGTTTTTAATTGACCCACGCGCTTTTTTACCAACATGCATCTCACCTTGGCGCACTTTAATAATCGGTTTTAACTTTAACATCGAGCCCATCATATGTTGGAGTCCGTTTATACGTCCGCCTCTATGAAGATATTCAAGCGTTTCAATCACAAACTGACTGCGAACCTTCGGCACAAACGAACGCGTTTTCCGAAATACTTCTTCCGCGCTAAGACCAGCATCTCTAAACTGTGCCGCTTTTAATAAAAGTAGCCCCGAACCTGATGATAAATTATGTGAATCTAGCAAGTATATATCATCACGGCCATTACCCACCTCAACAATATTGCGCGCCGTATGGGCACTTTGATAGGTGCCTGAAAACTTCGAACCAATACCGATATAAATAATCTTATACCCTTGTTTCAAGAACTCCTCAAAAACCTCCACAAAAGCACCTGGAGAAGCCGCAGCGGTTTTTGGATGCCGCTTCGTTTTTGCAACTTTTTCATACATTTGCTTTGTCGATAACGTAACCCCATCATAGTAAGATTTTTCACCAATATTGACAATCAGTGGTACCACCGCAATATCGTGTTCTTTAATCAGCACTTCAGACAAATCTGAAGTACTATCAGTAACAAGCTTAATCTTTTCCATACTGCCTCCAGTGTTTGTTATAATTGTGACGCTTTTAAAATTTCGTGATTATGAGCATTATACCATACAAAATGAACCCCATCATCCCTAAATTCAACAATCATATAGCTCTCAGGTACATGATTTCTCGACTTATTGACAGAACCAGGGTTAATCAATAGTTTTTGATCGACGCGATCAAGCGCTGCGATATGCGTATGTCCGTAAAAAGCAATATCTACTTCCGCTTCAAGTGCGCGGAAATAGAGTTTTTCTAAGCCATTTTGAACTTTATATTTGTGACCATGTACTAGCAATATTTTATACTTTTCAACCGGCATCACATGTTCATACGTAAACCCTGAATCAAATGGATAGTTCCCTTTTATCGCAATAATATCTTCTTGTTCTAAAAACGAAGACTTTAACTCCGAATCTCCTAAACTAATCCGATATTCGACATCTTCATGATGTTTCAAAATCGCTTCAAGGCGTTTCTTATTGCGATGCACATCACTAAACACTAACATTTTCATCTGTGTTTCCCCCTCAATCTAGTGTCACATCTAAAACGATTCGACCATCCATTACTTCTATCATTCGGTCCGTACGCTCAGCTACTTTTTTATCATGTGTAATGACCAAGAACGTTGTTTTATAAGTCTTATTAATCTTTCTCAATAGCGCATAAACTTGTTCTGTCGTATCACTATCTAATGCCCCTGTTGGCTCATCCGCTAAAATTAACTTCGGTCTATTCATCAAGGCTCTTGCAATCGCCGTTCTTTGCTGCTGACCACCACTCATCTCATTGGCCAAGTTATCTTTTACATGCGTAAGTCCAACAAAATCAATCAACTCTAAAGCATGCTTCATCGCCGCTTCAGACACTGTATTATGACGAATGCGGTAAGGCATCAAAATATTCTCAAGGGCAGTAAACTCCGGCAATAAGTAATGATGCTGAAAGATAAACCCAATCGTCTCATTTCTAAGTGTCGCCAACGCTCTTTTATCCATTGCTTTGGTATCTTTTCCATATATAACAATACGCCCATCATCTGGTCGATCAAGCGTTCCAATAATATTCATCAAAGTACTTTTCCCAGATCCGCTTTGACCAATAATCGACGTAAACGACCCTTCTTCTAAATCAAAACTAATCCCATGAAGAACCTGTGTCTTTACTATTTTACCATAAGACTTTGTAATCTTGTCAAGCTCTAACACCTTAGCCATTACGAATCACCTCAATCACATCTAGCTTTGCACTGCGACGTGCTGGTATCAAGGCCGCAAACAAACTTGCAAGCACGGCAACTGTTGCACTGAGGGCAATAAACGCTGGATTAATAAACAGTTCCACCACAGGGGTTCCATCAGGATTCACCGCAAAAACAGTAAACATTACAGCGAGTAAAAGCCCTAAAGCAACGCCTAAAATTGCACCACCTAACCCAAGTAAAAACCCTTCAAACAAGAATATTTTAGATGCTTGACGATCACCGGTCCCCATCGCTTTTAAAATACCCAATTGTTTCGATTTTTGTAAAACCGTAATCGCCAGCACACTCGCAATTCCAAGTACCACACTAACCATCACAAACACCTGAATCATCAAGCTCGAGATACTTTGACCTTCTAAACCACTCAAAAGCTCTTGATTCGCACTTTGCCACTCCGTAACTCTATAATTGTTACCAATCGAATCTTGTAAGTTTTCCGCTACAAGATTTGAAACAAACACATCATTAATCTGAATTTCATAACTGCTTAAGCCATCGACCGATAAAACATGTTTCGCACCGTCAAGTGCCATTACGAACCAACTTTCATTGATCGATGTCACACGAAAATCAAACACCCCAACCAATCGAACCTCAAACGTTTCAGACGTCTCCGGAATAAAAACATCGACCGTGTCGCCAACACTTAAGTTAGTAGCAATGACCAAATCTTTCCCGAGGATCATCTCATCACTCGAACTCGGTAAAACACCTTCAACCAACTTATCGTCGAATCCATAGATCTTATTCGCATCGGTAAAATTAAACCCTCGGATAACTACAGGATCGTTATAATCATCGGTAATCATACTTCCGCTACCATCTAAACTCCGACTAACAACACGCACTTCATCATCAAAGTCCTCTAACTGCTCAAAAAAACTTACCTCATCCTCAAGTGTTCCATTTCGAACACTTGAAGCAACGGTTATATGGGCACTACTTCCTATCGTTGTATCAATCAAAGAATTTTGCAAACCCTGTATCAGCGAGCCAATAAAAACTTGAACGCTCACGCCAACCGCAATCCCCAAAACAATCAACAAAGTCTGTAGTTTATTCGATAGTAAAAATCTTAATGCAACTCGGAACGAAAACATCACAGCCCCTCCCCTTTGATCAAAGCCTCAATCTCAGAGGATGTTGAAATAATCCCATCAATATCAAGCTGCAATTGATGTTTGATCGCGCCGCGACCAGCCCCAAAAATCTTTAATGTTGGATGTTTCAAACGAATCATAGAGAGCACTTTATTAAACTCAGACAAATTATACGCATTCGTGACACTTAACACCAAATAATCTGTCGGAAAGTCTTCTAATCCCGCAAGCAATGTCTCAAGTGGCGTGTCAGCCCCTGTTAAAACTGTCTTAAACCCATAATACTCAAACAAATATGAGCCGATGACGGCCCCGAGTTCATGAGTTTCATACTTCAGACATGCAATCATCACCAAAGCTTCTTTTTTTAACGTTTTTTGATGCTTCTTTACATAAGGATAACTAATTTCAACCAGCGAGCGCACCATCATACTTTTTCGGTGCTCATGAAAGACACAACGATAATCACCGTCTACACATTCAATGCTATTTAAAATACTAGGAATCACTTCTTCATAAAAAGACACAAGGTTTCCAGCTTCTAAAAACCTTCGTGTCAATGCGATTGCATCCGCTTTATCTTGCTTCTCAAGTGCCGCCTGTAACGGTTTCACAACTTCCATCATCATTCCTCCTAATCCCGTGACTCTAAATACGTCAAAACCTTTCGTAAACATCGTGCTCGATGTGAAATCTTATTTTTTTCAGCGCTGTCGAGTTCACCCAATGTCTTTGTATACCCTACTGGGATAAACAAAGGATCGTATCCAAACCCATGCTCACCTTCGCATGCTGTATGAATATACCCGTGTAACTCCCCTTCGAATCGGTTGATGTTTCCAGCTTCATCAATCAAACACACCGCAGTCACAAACCGTGCACTCCGGTCTGCTTGATTTTCCATAACCTCAAGCAGTTTTTTGTTGTTCGATAGATCGGTACCAGCTTCTGAAAAACGTCTTGAATGGATCCCAGGTTTGCCATCTAACGCAGCTACTTCTAACCCCGAATCATCTGCTATGATAATCCCTTTAGCAACTTTTTGGACCGCTAATGCTTTAATTTTTGCATTCTCAAAAAACGTCTCTCCCGTTTCTTCAATATAGCCTACATCAAAATCTCTAAGCGAATAAATATCGACTTTCAAATGCTCCAACAAACTTTGATACTCCAGTAGCTTGTTCGCATTCGCAGTCGCAATAATGATTTGCTTCATCGGTCTCACCTACTAAAAAAAGCCTTAACAAAAAGGCCTTATTTTTGACACCATGCTGAAAACTTATCTAAATCAGTATTTTTTCCCACAAGTAAAAGCTGATCGCCTTCTTCAAAACGATCATCCGGTTCAGGGATAATCACTTCATCTCCCCGTTTAATCGCTACTAAGTTAATTTTATGTTTACTTCGTAAATCCAAGTTTACTACCGTATAATCGACTAGCTTACTCGAAGCTTCAATAACAATAAAACTATGCGTCTTATTCAAATCATAATATTCCAAAATATTATTCGTAACAATGCGATGTGCCAAACGTTTTCCCATCAGACGTTCAGGCTGAATCACATCATCCGCACCTAACTTTAAAACGACTTTTTCATGATACTCATTCTGCACTTTAACCGTAATGCGCTTAACGCCTAGTTCTTTTAAAATCAACGTCGTTAAAATACTATCTTGAATATCTTTTCCAATCGCCACAATGACGTGGTCAATACTTGTAATTCCAACTTCTTTTAAAGCCCCTTCATCAGAAGTATCAAGTGCGACCGCATGGGTTGCCTTTTTTGCCATCGCCGCGATTCGAGACTCATCACGATCAATGACCAATACATCGAAACCGCCTTCAATCAGCTCTTCAACAACAGCGCGACCAAAGCGACCGACACCGATAACTGCAAACGATTTTTTTGCCATAATTTCACCTTCTCACTACGCATATATCTTGATATTATCATACCATAAAAGCCCTTATTGTCAATTAAACTCCCATTTTTCAGTATACAATAAAGCGTGCTGTGCTATAATAGTTTCGGAGGGATTCATTATGGACATACAAAATCATGAGAAAACATTAGAAAAAAATCTTATCGTCAGCTACATTGCAGGGTTTATTTTACTCAACATCACGTATTTAGTCTTTTTTATTGTACTTAGTGAGGATATTTTAGAAAATTCAACTTTTAATACCTTAACTCAAGTCGCTTATTACGGTATTTTGACCTACTATTTGACGAATTTGGCAAGACATTATTTGTTTGTTGAAGAAAGAAAAAAACTAAAAAATGATCCAAAATATTTTATCGGTATGATTATTGCTGGGTTCTTCTTAATGTTTGCTGTTAATGGCGTTATTGGGTTGTTGCTTCAAAACGTTGGCTACACCGATACATCAATTAACCAAGAACAGCTTGAAAACCTCGCTAGAAGCGGACCATTTCAGTTTCTAGGCATCGCCTTTATCGCCATTATCTGTGCTCCGATCGTTGAAGAATTGGTGTTCCGTAAAGGTGTTTTTGGTATCTTTGAGAGAAAGTTTAATGTTGTCGCAGCAATCTTCCTAAGTGCTTTCTTTTTCGGCTTCATTCATTTATTGTTAGAACCTACGAACATTTTAGGTCTGTTACCTTATCTAGCGATGGGTATTGTTTTAGGATTCATCTACTTCTTATCCGGAAAAAATATTTATGTTCCCATCATTATTCATGCCTTATGGAATATTTTAGCAATTAGCTTTATCTTTATTGGTACATTATAAAGGGTGCTCAGTTAGCACCCTTTTTCATTTAAACAGACTCTTTATCGCAGTATCTTCTAAGCTTTCAATCAGTTCTATCGTATCTTGATTCGGGACACCATACTTCATCAGTGCCTTTAAACAACTTATATTACGGTTCACAGCCGCATAGAAAAACGCATCCCGGTCGAAACGATCAATCCTATCAATCTTAGCCCCTTTTCCGATTAACGCTTCAACCAAATACTGATCTTTAAGCATTAACGCATAAAACAGTGGGGTATTTTCAAACGGATCCTTTTCGTTTACATTTTGTGTCTCCATACAGGCGATGGCTTCTTCAAATCGATTAAACCTTAAAGCATGATGCAGTGGGTATTGTTTGATTCGCTCTTGATGAATCGGATCGTTTTTTAAGCGCGTAAACTTAAGCAGTGCACTTTCATATCCATGAAGTTCCGCACGATCATACGGCGATTCACCAAAATGGTCTTTATCATAACTATTTAAACCAATATCAATCAACCGATCAAGTAAAAGCTCCATCGGTTCTAACACAGCATAATGTAATGGTGTTTGCATGTAAATGTTTTTCTGAAAAGGGTTCACGCCAAGCTCATACAAACGCTCAAAAATACTCGGTAATCCATACGCACTAACTATATGCATCAAGGACTCTTGTTTATCGTTTAACAGGTGAATCGGTGAGTCCATATCGATTAAATAATCGACAACTTTAATTTTTTTACTTTTAACCGCATACATCAAAACATGACACCCTTCATAATCTACTAAAGTGTGCGAGGCACCACGTTTATGCAACAAACTCACAGTCTTTAAATCCCCTTTTTGAGCGGCGAGCATTAAAGGGGTTTGTTTACGCTTGTTTTGCTGATCGATCGAAGCGTTCGCATCAAGCAGCATTTCAGCCATCACCGGATCGCCAATATAAGCAGCAACATGCAGTGGGGTTTCAAGGTGTTTATTGGATTGATTTGGATCAATATCAAGGGTGAGTAAATACTTTAAACAATCATACGATTTTTGCCGAACAACATAAAAAAGCAGGTTTTGACCTTTATCATCAACCGCTTTAACTAACGCTTCTTCTGTGTGTTTTTTCAAGCCTTCAAGATGACTGCTTTTCAATGCCTTAATCATGCTTTGTGAAATTTCCATAACCCCACCACCCTACAATAAAAAGATTACCATAAGCATAAAAAAAATACCACGTTTTCAGTGGCATTTTTTTTAATCAATTTCTATCTAACTGCATCTTTTAAAACTTTACCTGCTTTGAAAGCTGGTGATTTTTGGGCAGGAATGTGAATCGGCTCGTTAGTTCTAGGATTGTGACCAACACGTGGTTTACGATCCCTTACTTCAAATGTCCCAAAACCAGTCAACACAACTTTCTCATTTGCTGATAACGCCTCTTGAATAGTTGATAATGTAGCATTCAATGCTGCTTCAGCATCTTTTTTTGTAAGTCCAGAAACTTCTGAAATTCTTGCAACTAATTGTGTTTTGTTCATTGATTCTACCTCCTTAATTTGTTTTAACTACGCTCATTATAGCAATTAAAACTATCGTTTGCAAGAAATTTAGCTGAAAACACTAAAAAAAAGCCTTAATCAAGGCTTTTTATAAGATTTATTCTGGTTTTTGATCTCTTGCAAGCAACGACTCTAATGCTTTTTGAGGATGAACGCGGTTAAATACAATGTTGTAAATCGCATCAATAATCGGTGTATCTAAAACCTCTTTATGCGCTAAGTGATAGGCTGCTTCACAAGTTCTGATTCCCTCAACAACCATCGTCATCGAGTCTAACGTTTCGTTTAAATCTTTCCCTTTTCCAATTTTATATCCAGCTTGATAGTTTCTTGAATGGGGTGACGTACAGGTAACAATTAAATCGCCAATCCCGGTCAATCCCATCAAAGATTCTTTTGATGCGCCAAAATATTCATATAATTTTGCCATCTCAACAAGTCCGCGTGTAATAAGAGCGGCACTGGCATTATCACCAAGTCCTTGTCCACGTAAGAGTCCACTTGCGAGGGCAAAAATATTTTTTAAAGCACCCCCAAGTTCAACACCGATTAAATCGGTACTTGAATACACCCGGAAATAATCTGAATTGTGGAAAATATTTTGAACATGACAGGCATCTTCTTCACTTTTAGAAGCACTTGTAACAACCGTCGTCATTCCTTTAATGACTTCCTCTGCATGTGATGGACCACTCAACGCCACAAACCCTTTTAAGAATGCTTCCGGAATCATTTCTTCAAATATCTCCGAGACACGTTTAAACGTTTCCGGTTCGATCCCTTTGGCCGCATTGATAAACAATTTTTTCGATTTCAAATGCGGTAACATCGACTCAATTGCAGGTCTCAACACTTTCGTCGGTACGACAAACAAGATTACATCTGAATGATTCACCGCTTCTGCAATATCACTGGTGGCACGAATCGATTCAGGAATATCTTCATTCAGTTGAAAACAAATATGTAAAGTATTAATCTTTTCAACGATTTTTTCATTAATATCGTAGACCAATACATCATGATTTTTATCTGATAAAACTTTCGATAATGCTAAGCCCCAAGAACCTCCACCAATAACAGATATTTTCATATTAATCACGCTTTCTTAATAGAATTTTGATCGGTGTACCTTGAAAACCAAACGCTTCGCGTAGTTTATTTTTAATATAGCGTTCATAGCTAAAGTGCAGCCACTCGGTATTATTCACAAATAAAATGAAGGCCGGTGGTCTCGTTCCCACTTGTGTTGCATAGTATACTTTTATAATACCACCTTGATGGGTTTTGGGTGGGTTCATTGCAATCGCATCGCTTAATACATCATTTAAAACACTTGTTTGGACTTTCTTTGTATACGATTCAAACACATCACGTACGACTGGAAAAAGCGTATGCAAACGCGCTTTTGTTTTCGCCGATAAAAAGATTACCGGGGCGTGTGATAAATATTGAAAGTGGGCACGAATGTTTTCTTCCCAGCGATTCATCGTACGGGTATCTTTCGCTACAGTATCCCATTTATTAACAACGATTACAACCGCTTTAAACGCTTCATCAGCATAGCCTGCAATCTTTTTGTCCTGCTCAATAATTCCTGTTTCCGCATCGATTAAAATCAAACACACATCGCTGCGCTCAATCGCACTCATCGCTCTTAAAACACTGTATTTTTCAGCATTTTCATATACTTTCCCGCGTTTACGCAACCCCGCGGTGTCAATAACAACATACTTTTGATCGTCTAAGCTAAACTGTGAATCGATCGAATCCCGTGTCGTCCCAGCAATTTCACTCACAATCACCCGGTTTTCACCAAGCATAGTATTCATCAACGAACTTTTCCCAACATTTGGGCGACCGATCAAACACATTTTAATCGTATCTGGTTCATAAGGATCCGGTGCGACTTCTGGTAGTGCTTTAACCAAGGTATCGAGCATATCTCCCATACCAATACCATGAATACTACTGACTGGCATTGGATCACCGATTCCTAATGAATAAAACTCATAAATATGTTCGGTGGATTCGACATTATCAGCCTTATTTGCAACCAAAATAACCGGTTTATTCGCCTTATAAAGAATGCGTGCTATATATGAATCCGCTTCAGTAATCCCTGCTTGAATGTCAACCACAAACAAAATAACATCGGCCTCTTCAATCGCAATTTCTGATTGGTGTTTAATCTCATGCATAAAAGGTGCATCGTCAAAATCAATACCACCTGTATCAATCACGTTGAAATACCGCCCTAACCACTCCGCTTTAGCATACAAACGGTCTCTGGTTAAGCCGGGGGTTTCATCGGTAATCGAAACACGCTCTCCTATAATTCGGTTGAACAGCATACTCTTACCGACATTTGGTCTTCCAACAATCGCAACAGATGGTAACATGACAACACATCCTACTTAAATTCTTTTAGTTTATCGGCAAACAAATCCCCAAGGGTTTGAGTTTGATCTTCCTTATTTTCACTGCGTAAATGCTTTTTATACTCATTGCGTTCTTGTTTATCATCATAAGCTTTTTTACTAATAACCATTTGCCATTGACGCTTATCAAACTTAAGCACAATACCATTCACAACATCTTCTTCACTTAACGCTTCGCTGACATTAGTAATGTGTTTTTCACTAATCTCACCAATTGGCATAAATGCATTAACGCCATTGACTTCAACCAAAGCTCCGCGGTCTTGAAGTTCTTTGACAACACCTGAAACTTCATCGCCAACTTTAACTTTCAAGTCTTCCCATGGGTTATATTCAAGATGTTTTTTCGATAACGCCATCTTACGGTTTTTCACATCGATGTTTAAAATCTTCACTTCAATCTCATCACCGACTTCAACCTCACCCGCTAAATTAATACGTGGATTCCATGAATAATCAAACTTATTGATCATTCCAACGACATCTTTTTCAACCTCTAAAAGCATCCCAAACTGCATCTTTTTAACCACTTTACCAGTGATTTCCTCACCGACTTTGTGGTCTTCTGCAAACTTTTCCCAAGGTGTTTTTTCTAAAGCTTTCATCGATAGCGAACGCTTATCTTTTTTCGCATCAATAACTTTTACCTCAACCGTTTGCCCTTCTTTTAGCACATCTTCAACGTTTTTCACATTGTGATGTGAAATCTCAGAAATATGAAGCAGGCCTTCAACTTGTCCAAAGCGAACAAAGGCTCCGTAAGGCACAATTTTACTAACCTTACCTTCAATCACATCACCGACTGTGATTTCTTCAAGTTCGGCCTTCTTTTCTTCTTTGATTTGATCGCGCATCACTTGTTTGTGTGAAACAACGACACGATTTCTTTTAATCTCAATCACACGCACAGGCAATACTTGATTGACATAGACATCTAAATTTGATACAAACTCAACTGAAATCTCACTTAAAGGCATAAAGATACGGTCATATCCTTCCGCACTTAAAATAAGTCCACCTTTTGTTGTTTTAAGTACCTTAGCGTCAAAGGTTGTATCATTGTCAAAATAGTTTTGCAGATTATCAAACGCTTGCTTTTCCTCAATAGGAATACGTGATAACCACACAAACCCTTTATCGTCATCAACTTTTTTTACAACAACCTCAATCTTGTCACCGACATTGACAATCTCTTCACAAGATTCTACCGGTTTTTTAGTCAACTCGTTTAAGTAAATGCGTCCTGAATAAGCGTAATCGATATGTACAATCACCTCATTCTTTTTGACCTCATCAACGACACCAGTAATAATATTTCCTGGCTCTACTTTTGCGAATTTTGTTTCCATAATGCTTCATCCTCTCTAACTTTAGCTTTAATGGTTTCGATCACTTCATCAATACTCATATCCGATGTATCTACGATAATCGCGTCATCCGCAGGTCTTAGGGGACTGTGTTTACGGTTTGAATCAAAATCATCGCGTGCGATGATCTCAACCTTCAAATCCTCCAAAGAGCTGTGGATGTTCCTATTAAGATTTTCATGGTAGCGGCGCTTCGCGCGGGTTTCAACATCCGCAGTAAGAAAAAACTTAAAGGTAGCATTCGGAAGCACATGATAGCCAATGTCTCGACCATCCATCACAACGTTTTTGCCTTCGCTTAATGCACGTTGTCGCTTCACGGTTTTTTCTCTTACACTTAAATGCGATGATACAAGTGACACTTGATTTGAAATCTCTCTTGTACGAATCATTTCATCCACATTTTCGCCGTCCATAATCAGATTACCGTCTATATAATCAAAACGCGTTTGATCTATGAAATCAAATGCGTTGTCATCGGCCAAATTAACATTCAAACGAATTGCCTTTAATGTCACAGCACGATACATCGCACCTGTGTCAATATAAACAAAATTAAAGGCCTTAGCAACGAGTTTAGCAATGGTACTTTTCCCCGCTCCGGCCGGACCATCGATGGCTATTTGTATAGACTTCATGTGATCACCTCTTTAAAAATCATATCTATTATATCATAAAAGGCCGTGAATGAATAAACTAATTTACTTTCGCTTTTATCTATTCCTTATATATACCGTAACAAAGCCCTAAGCATCTAAAAAAGATATTTAAACAAATTCTTACTTGATAATGTAAGCGCTTTTTGTTATACTTTTACATATTAAATGCAGATGTTATTTTGTAGGAGGATTTTTTATGGATGCAATGCTAATGTTAATACTCTCACTTGCATTTTCAATCTTAGCCATGCTGTACGCTGTGGTTCTTTTTTTGAAAATCAAACGTGTCCCAAAGGGCAACGAAAGAGTGGAAGAAATTTCAGGATATATCCGCGAAGGTGCCATGGCCTTTTTAAAACGTGAATACAAGATACTAGCCGTATTTGTTTTACTACTTTTCATCATCATTGGGTTATGGATTACTTGGTTTACCGCCTTAGCTTTCGTCTTAGGTGCTTCACTAAGTGGTGGCGCAGGTTATATCGGCATGCGTGGTGCCGTCGCATCAAACTCACGTACCGCAACAAGTGCCAATGATTTCGGCATGAACAAAGCTCTCGATATCGCTTTTAGTGGCGGTGCCGTGATGGGAATGGCGGTTGTTGGACTAGGGCTTACTGGACTTATTTTAGTTTATATCTTTGGGATTGAAGTCTTTGGCTTTTCAATTGAAGAACCAGATGCTTTAATACAATACATCACGGGATTCGGACTCGGAGCTTCATCGATCGCGCTCTTTGCCCGCGTCGGTGGTGGAATTTATACTAAAGCAGCTGATGTTGGGGCTGACTTAGTCGGTAAAGTTGAAGCTGGAATTCCCGAAGACGACCCTCGTAACCCAGCAGTAATCGCAGATAACGTTGGAGATAATGTCGGTGATGTTGCAGGGATGGGAGCTGACTTATTTGAATCGTACATTGGCTCATTGATTGCTG
Organism: Candidatus Izemoplasma sp.; assembly: GCA_007117625.1. Taxonomy (GTDB): domain Bacteria; phylum Bacillota_I; class Bacilli_A; order Izemoplasmatales; family Izemoplasmataceae; genus SLQR01. The sequence continues at coordinate 22,118 of SKGE01000050.1, forward strand.
CAATCACTTTAGGACTTGTCTTAGGTGGTGACTACATTACAGAATGGGTACTCTTCCCAATCATCCTAGCCGCGATTGGAATCATCTCAGCGATTTTAGGGACCGTAACTGTACGCACCAAAGAAGCGGATGCACCTCATAAAGTTTTGAAAAAAGGTACGTATGTGGCTGGTGCAATTTTCTTTGTAGGTGCGATTGGATTGACTCTTTACTATACAGGCAATGACTATTTCATCGCTTTTAAAGATAACTGGTTTGGTCAGTTCGGCCCATTTGTAGCCATCATCGCTGGTTTAGCAGTTGGGCTACTAATCGGATTTATCACCGAAATGTATACCTCAAGCGACTATCACAAAGTACGAGATATCGCCAAACAATCTGAAACAGGACACGCCACAAACATTATCGGTGGTTTATCAATCGGAATGGAATCAACCGCAATCCCAATAATCTTAATCAGTATGACGATTTTCATCTCATATCAAGCCGCAGAGCTTTATGGAATTGCACTGAGTGCTGTCGGAATGCTCGCAACTACCGGGATGACGATTGCCATCGATGCCTATGGTCCCATTGCAGATAATGCAGGCGGGATTGCTGAAATGTGCAAAATGGACCCTAAAGTCCGTGAAATTACCGATAAACTCGACAGCGTTGGAAACACCACTGCCGCAATCGGTAAAGGCTTTGCGATTGGAAGTGCCGCTTTAACAGCGCTTGCCTTGTTTAGCTCCTTCACCCAAGCCGCCGGATTAGAAGTCATCGATATTGCTAATCCAACCGTCATCATCGGAATTTTAATCGGTGCGATGTTGCCATTCTTATTTAGTTCACTAACAATGTCAAGTGTTGGCCATGCTGCCAACAAAATGATTGAAGAGGTTCGTCGACAATTCAAAGAAATGCCAGGCATCATGGAGCGCACACAAAAACCAGACTATGCACGCTGTGTTGATATTTCAACCAAAGCCGCACTTCGAGAAATGATTATACCTGGATTGCTCGCCGTAGGGACACCACTATTCATTGGATTCTTACTTGGTGCAGAAGCCTTAGGTGGATTGCTTGCAGGAGCACTTGCAAGCGGTATCAGTATGGCAATCTTCATGGCTAACAGCGGTGGTGCATGGGACAATGCTAAAAAATACATTGAAGAAGGAAACCACGGTGATAAGGGAAGCTTTGCTCATAAAGCAAGCGTTACTGGAGACACTGTTGGAGATCCGTTTAAAGACACAAGTGGACCTTCAATCAATATCTTAATCAAATTAATGACTATCATTAGTTTGGTATTCGCGACACTCTTTGGTACTGGAATACTATAAATTGTAAGCTACGCATCGATTTGCGTAGCTTTTTTATCAATCTTGTATATTCAAAAAATCTATACTATAATTTGTTATAAATAACCATAAATTAAGGGATGATACTATGAAGAAGCTACTACTACTTTCAATTTTGATAATCATGGGGATGCTGAGTTATGGATGCACAGAAACCGAACAACCCTCTGACGATGAA
>SKGE01000104.1 GCA_007117625.1 Candidatus Izemoplasma sp.
CTCAATTATGGTTTGCAAATTTACTTTATGGTTTTTGTATTGATTCATGAGTGTTTCTAAGTAATCATCGGCATCATGCGCTACGCACTGTGCGATGATATGATCTAATGCTTTTTTATCTTTTTTGAGTTTTTTATTTTCAAGATAAAAGGTCACTACAAGGTCATTTTTTAGTGCAATAGCTTTCATTAAAACATCTTCAGGCCAATAGTGTTTGATCTTTGCTAAAAACTCAGCATCTTCGATAGCTGCGAGTGTTTCATTCATCTCGGGATAACCGTCTTCAAATTGTAACGATTCAACAAGACATGAGGTCAGTTGATGTTTTACGATGAACCGTGCAACCTCTGGGTCATTGATGAGGCTATAACTGCTTCGAGTCTTATAAAGAAGCTCTGGGTGATAGTTCCCTTTAAACAAAAACTCAAAGACTTCAGTTGCATTGTGTTTTATCGCATAAAACAACATCGAGTTACCCTTTATATCATACGTATTTACCGATTGGTGTGATTTAGCTATGGTACGTACGGCATGTAGTCCTTGAAGAACGGCTTTTTCATAATCCGTCGGTGTATCTGATACATTCATTTTTCCTTCTACAAGTTCATCAAGGGTAATCCCAAACAACTTTGAAATCTCAACAAGGTTTGATAAATCAAACCCACTTTTCCCGTTAAGATTTTTTGATACTGCAGATTTACTAATGTTTAAATGATCTGCGAGATTATCTTGAGTCATGTTTCTTTCATTTAATAGATGTTTTATGAGTTTTCCTGTATCTAAATAATTCATTAAATCGCCTCCTTGTAATCTATTCTATACGATTTAAAAGTATTGAGAAGCCATTAATCGTTAACCGTAGGTAAACATTACGAGTAAGTACATTTATGTCCGGTTGACTATAAGTAAACTTGTTCCTTAATTCTTAGGTACTTCTACGACTTGGTCTTAATAAATCATTGACGGTTTTCACTGGGTTAAACGTACTTAACGGCACTTCTACAAACACGGTATTCCATTTGTCCATCGCACCATTCCAAAGCCCTGGGTGTTCTAAAGCTTTGATGTCTTTTCCTTTATAGGTTTTGTGGCTTATAAAGTATCGCGCTTCATTAACATACTCTAATAAGTTAAACTTTTTGCCTTGATAGTCTTTCACAAAACAGACAAGATCAACCGGATTAAAATATTTAGAACTATTGAATATTTTTAGTTGGTCAGGATTGTTTAAATCAATTTCTGTTTTCTCACAAATTTGTAAATCGGTATAGTCTCCATGGTCTACTACAAACGGACCACCGCCCGGTTCCCCTTGGTTCTTAACAACCCCACAAACGCGAAGCGGTCGGTTTAAAAAGTGTAAAGCTTTTTCTTTGGTCATTTCACTCTTTAGAGTGATGTTTAGCTTTTCTTTGATAAACGTATCGATGGTTTTTAAATCAAAGTTATCCGCTACTATATCTTTGATGTATTGATCAATTTGTTGTTTCAAGGTATGACCAATCGATGCGAGTGCTTTTTTTGAACGAACCGTATCTTCAAGGACATCTCTATGGGATACATTGTCGATGTTTTTAATAAATACAATGTCACTGTCAATATCATTTAAGTTTTCGATCAATGCTCCATGGCCACCCGGACGGTAAAGCGTTTCACCATTTTCTAAGACAAAGGGTTCGTTGTTCTTATCCACCGCTAAGGTATCTGTCTTTGGTTTTTGAAATGAATAAGACACTTTAATATCTTCTCGGTCTTTTAACACTTTCTTAATGAATGCATTAAAAAGGTCTTCGTGATTCTTTGATATGGTGAAGTGAAAATTAAGGCTTTTGTAAGGTAAATAATGTTCCCCCTCATAGATATGTTCTTCAATCGGTGTTGTGGTGTAGTCTTTGTATGCATTCATCTTTAAAACAGCTTTGGGTAAATCGCCATAGTTCAAACCATGCGCATATAAAATAAACTCAATGATTTTTAATTTATCCAATGGATTGTTTTTATCTAAATTCTCTAGTTCAATAAACGGTTTTACATCTTCGTAGAATGTTATGTTTTCTAACTCATTGAAGAACACTTTTACAGGTTCCGTTTCTTCTTTTGTTTCTAAGTATTTATAAAGATCTTTAAACATTCGTGTCGCAGCACCACTCGCTGGCACAAACTTCACACACTTTTGACTTAAGTAATCATCGTTAACATTATCCAAGTGTGTTAATTCTTGTTCGGTTACCGCCGAAACAATGTTTTGATATTTGGTTCCATCTTTGAACTTTTGGATAGTTTTATCCATTTCATCTCCCCCTAAACAAAAAACTTAAATTTAAAAAACCCTTAATGCCTAAGGGCCTAAAATAATCTGAAAATATAGCATTTGGTTTTCTCGTCATTGTAATATTCACTTCCAAGATTAATGAACTGTGTTTCACTGAATTGTAATTCACTATTATAACAACTGAATAAACTTCGTTTACAAAGTTTATCCAGTTATTAAAACCTCTTTATTTAGATGATATTTTTACCCTAAATCATCTTTCTAACGTTTTCTTTGTCATCATTATGGTTTAACCCTAGATAGACTAAACATACTGTAACAAAAGGGTTCAAACATCGACATAGAACATTAATTTAGAAAAGCATAAAACACTAGTATAGACCAAATCAAACTTGAGAACGTACCGATTAAATAATATTCTGCAAAAGCTTTATCTTTTAATTTTTCAAATCTTGCAATCGATTTTGCAGCTATAATATAGCCAATAACAATATAACTACTTGCCATCAAAGCTAATAAAACTAATATCCTCTCAAGTGTGCCGATAACAGCACCCGCCTTTTTAGGTGAAATGACACTGAGATTAGATGATGCTTCTTTATCTTCAGTTTTTTGACTACTACTTATGCTTTTAAGATTTGAGTCTAAAGGTTTGTAATCTTGTGTCATAATCTTAAAGGAAACATTAAAGAAAGATCCAATTAATAATAGTGCCAAAAGATATCTAGTATAACTCAAGACTTCTAGTAAAAACACACTGTCGATTAGTGTTAGTCTTGAACCTGTTATAAGATTTGTTCCTAAGTAGATAAAGATAAATAAAATCACTAGAAAATGTAAGAACTGATCAATTACATACAAAGATACATCTTTTTTGTGAATCATCTTGAGTTTATTATGTTTATTTAATAGCTCTTGATCTTTTAAGTTTTGTGTTTTTAGACACTTTAAAATTTCAGTTTTCGGCTTTAGCAGCTTAATCTTAAAATGTAATTTTGCATAGTCAATACCTAAATGTGTTAAAAGTGCAACTGTAACAATGATGAAATCATGCCATCGAATGCCATTGAACAAAAACAGTAAGAAAACAGGTGACATTTGAGTTAATCCATGTAACAGTACATGGCAATGATCAAGTGTAACTGAACCATCAATATTTTTTGTTCTTTTGTTAATCGTGTTTTCATTTTGGATACCGTAATCAAATAACAGATGAATGACTAATAGTAAATACAATATCTCCATTAAATGAACACCTTCTTTAACTCTTCATTTAAAACCCTTAAAAAATTAATGTAATGATAGTATTTCATAGACTTCAATGTTTTATTTAGATTTTGATTTGTTGTTTTTATTTTTTTAGCGGCTTCTTTCTGAACAAATTCATCACTAAAGCCGTAGGTTTCAAACAAAATCTTCGCGACATTTTTTTGGGTTAGCGTCCAATCGTTATAGATTAGAAAACTGTTATCAATAACCGCATTAATAAAACTAACTTTTGATGTCTCATCTTTTGATGTTCTAAATCTATAATTTGCTAGTTTATACTGAACCTTTTTAGCATTGTGTTTTTTTATTTCATCAATTGCTCTTCTCGCAAGGTACCAAGCCTCGCCATCGGAACGAAATGCCGTAGTCTTATAGTATTTCGTTTTTAAAGAGCCATATCCAATTCCAAAACGAATATCCACACCTTTAAAAGAAGTCAAAAGCTCATGAATAATCAATAATATATTATCAACCTTGTTTAAGTTCGCTTGAAACTCATCACCTTGCCCTATTGAAAAAGCAGACGTTATGTCATCTTTATACCTTCTATTTATGTTATTTAATTTCTTCTTTAAGATTTCTTGGGTTTCATATCTATTATCAATTTTTTTGGAATCGATAAAATCCGCTATGATAACAAAATGTTTTTTGGTAACTTCATCTTCACACATTAGTATCACCTCTACATTAATTGTATTTTATCATAATAATATCAACTTATAAAGGTTTATTAATGAAATATCAACATATTTCGATTTACTTTTTTATAATAAACCTTTTTTAGTTAATATTTGTATAATAAACCTTTTTTAGTTTATCGAACATAAACCCTAGCAATATTTCACAAATAATATGACCCAGTAAATGCTCTTACTGGGTCATATTATTATTATACATGTTTCTTGTAATGTGTGTGTTGCAGCTTTAAAAAAATTTTGCTCTTGCTTGTTCTTTGGTTTCTCTGCTTGCAGTGAACGGAATACGTGAGGTGTATCCGTTTTTTGCTGCAACAATCATTTTGGTTGGCCAAGCGAAGATTTCTTTGTTCCATTTTAAGACGGTGTCGTTGTAAACTTCGCGTGCTGCTGTGATTTCTTTTTGTAAGTAACTGTTTTGTTGCATCGCATCGGCGAGCGCTCTATGACCTTTTAAATCTGGGTAAGCTTCAAAAGCGACATTGATACTGCGCATTGCAGAATCAACTTGACCGGCGATTTCACTACGTGTTTCTTCATTGGGGTTAACCCCACCGCGAAGCGCTGCGACAGATTTCATCACGTCTTTGTCTAAATCGATGGATTTTTCGACAATACCAACCGCGTTTTGTAAGATTTGAACACGTTGTTCTAAGTAATTGTCGATTTGTGAAGCGTTGTGCTGAATGCGTTGTTGAAGTTGATCTAAGTATTTCTTTGCATTAACCTTCATAAATAAGAAGACGAGTCCTGGAATAATCGCTAAAACCCATAAAGATATTTGAAAAATCATTGTTCCTGCGCCTACCTTAACCGGTAGTTGCTTTTCAATTACATTGATGTCTCTTCCGGATTGATTGACTGGTCCGGTCATTTCATTTAATTCATTTCCCATAGTGTTTCCTCCATCTATATTTTTTTATCTTCATTTCCGTTGATCAGTCTTGCCATAAAGGTAGACATTCTGAATACATCACGTTGCGTTACATCTTTACTTTGTAAGCGTTCAAACATTTGACGAATACGTTCTTGGTGCGTGAGTTCTTTGGTTGCTTCCGCAACTGCAATCTCCACCTGCTTACGTTCTGTAACTGGGATATATTCGACCCAGTGCACTGGCACTTGATGAATACGTCCATCGTTTCCGCGTCTAGTGATGTAATCAACACGCTTTTCAGCGGTATACCCATAAGCAGTAACTTCGACGGTGTCGCAGTGGTCTTCGCTTTTAATCACCCGTGTTTTTAAAATGTTTTTTGTGTTTGATTTAGGGTGTTTAAAGGCATCGAGGCCCATGCGGTTGACGACTTTTTCATGTTCGTAAAACGAAACATAACTGTCGTATAAATCTTTGTAAATATATTCGTGGGTCACCGTTTGCTGGTAGATCGGTATGGCAAGTATGGGTGCTAGGGTAAAGTATAAGTGTTTAAAAAACTCGTTGTTGTAGGTGATGAAATTTTCATACAGTGCATCAATATCATAGCTTTTAAAATAGCTTGGTGAGACATCGAGCTTTACATCTTCGAGATGTTTTGGCCTGATGTAGTTAATCTTTTTCTTTTTCATAAAATCAAAGTCATCGCCATAACCAACTTCTTTATCCTTCATCAGTCTCAAAAGTTGTGTTTGTGCAAGCGGTGTAAAGAGCATACGAAATTGTACTTCATGATCACGGTCATTGGCGCCAAACAACACTTCAAACTCATGGTTTCCCATCAAAGTATAACTGCCACCTTTGGTAATACTTTTGGCGGATGCTTTGGATAGTTTTTTTGTTTCTTTATTAACTTTTGAATCGATTTGTTTTTCAGATAATTTATGCGTACCCGCTTTTTTACGCGTAAAACTCAAATCTGGTGCGGCATCATTTGCATACACTAAGTACGGTTCTTCGTAATAGACTGGAAACGGTTTGGTGACACTTGCGGTTAGTGTTTGTGAATGCGTACGTGTCACTGTCTTTCCATTGACACGTGATGTGGTTGTCCAGTGAATGGTTTTTGACCCTGTATAGGTTTTCTTACTCAGTTTATGGACAAGCTCATCACAAATATAAAAAGGATTGCCTTTGATCACACCGGATTGGACAAATAAAGCGGAACGGTTTTTATCTTGACGTTTGGGAAGTCCAAACTTTGAAACCATATAATCCAATCGTTTTGAATCGAACATTTCATCCACTTCGACGAGGGGTAAGGTCTTGTTAAAAAGTTCCGAACTCATCCCATCGTATAAGCTATCGTTTAACGCTTTTAACTGTCCCCATGCTTCTTCGTACAAGGACTCTATTAACGCTTTGCTTTTATTCTTTTGGTTTTTCAGTTCTTTGATCTTTGGATTGATCTTTTTGACCAACAAAAAGATCATCAGACTTGTTCCAATCAGTGAACCTGCACTTACCGCCACATAAGGTAGTAAAAAACCAAAATTAACAATATTAAGAATACCGTTTATCATCGCAATTAGTGCGATGATAACTAAAATGATCAAAACGGTTTTCAATAGTTTGAAATTGCCGTAGGTCTTTTTCAGTTTTGCTTTATGCGATTCTTGCGAACGAATTTTTTTAACGGTTTCACGGTTTTGATCTTTATTGATGTTGTTTTTTTCAATCAGTTCGTCGATAAAGCTTTTTACATTCGTATGATGTGCCTCTTTATAGAAGTTCTTATACTGCGATAAAGGTTCATCGATAACGTGTTGATGTTCAGCCAAATTCACCATCTCCTTACATACTTCATTAGTTAGTGAACTTGGGATCATTCACCTTAAAAAATTGTTCTAACACATCAATTATATCACTAAAAAGCGCTAAATTTCCATTAAAATCGTACTTACCTCAGGTTATTATTTTCAAAAATAAAACTACACTCCTTTCTGTCGTTAGTTATAACAGATTGGAGTGTAGCTTTTTAACTCATTGATACCTTTTGCTAATTCTTAATCATTACATTAATCGTGATTCTTTACGTAGATGATTTCAATAGATTCGATATGTACTTGAACATTAGTCTCATGGATGTTAGAAATGGAAAATGAG
>SKGE01000028.1 GCA_007117625.1 Candidatus Izemoplasma sp.
AATTGAGACACCGAAGAACGGTTCTTCTTCTGGCATATCAAGACCCCAGCCAAGTTCTATCGTCATATAAAGTAAAACATCACGCAATAAATCTTCAATGACCAATAATTTTTCTTGTTCACTTAACGCAACACTTTCAACCGCTTGAACATCCTCTAAATAAATCAACATAGTATCATCGTCAAACGGTGGTGCCAACATAAAGCCAAATGTCACAAAACCGTGTTCAAGCGCTAAAAGCGCATCTTCATATAAATCCGTCAGCCAGACATTAATTAATGGATAATACGCTTCATTCACAATATCCATAATACCAACAAACTCATCAAGCATTAAGAATCCAGTCACAGTATAAAATTTACCAACTAATAACGGATCGTTCAAATCGATCTCAGCGATTTGAGCGACCGATATTTCTTCTGATTCAAAACTCACAGAAACACCGGTTTCAATCACTTCTAAATCCTCAATATCAATCACCAGTGGTATATGATCTTCAAACATCATAAAGCCTTCAAACGAAACAACATCGCCAACATTTAAGCCATAATCACCAAGCACAAACATCGATGCAGTTCCATCGGTAATTAAAGCAACTTCCATTTCCCACATTTCACTGAAGACAACCGTCATATTTTCAAAGGTTGCTTCTTCTAACTCCATGACAATAATATCGTAAAGCGTTAAAGCTTGACCTTCCTCAATCCAGCGCGCATATAGCACCGCTCCCTCAAGCGGCATCGTATCAAAGATAAATGGTTCGGTTAATCCAGCATCAGAGAACCAACCACCAAACGCATAGCCTTCACGCGTTGGTGAATCAGGCGCTGCAATCGCCTCACCATAATAAGCAACTAAATCATCGACATCTGATCCTTCACCCGTCTCAAACGTAATCGTAAACTCAAGCGGTGTAAAAAGCGCCTCAACCACAACACTACCGGTAATCGGTAACGCCGCATTAAAGTTATCACCATTAATGAACCAACCGCCAAACGCATATCCAGCAAGTTCAGGAGCCTCAGGTAAATCAACCGTTTCACCATCCACAACCAGCGCACTATAGTAAAGCTCACTATCAACGATAAAGTCTACCGTATAAACATCACTATCTTCAACGAAACGCGCATAGAGATAAACATTTTCAGCCGGCATCGTATCAAGCGCAAACGGTTGCGTAAACGCATCATCGATATACCAACCGATAAACGTATACCCAGCAAGTTCAGGGTCTTCAATCAAGGTAATCACTTCACCAAATTCATAGGTCTCAACCGCATGACCTGCGTCATACATTTCATAGTGTAAATCATAACTATTTACCGTAAACCGTGCGTAAAGCGTTAGATCATCATGAACTTCAAATGCACTGTCGACTTCCGTGTTAAACGCAGCGTCTAAATACCACCCTGCAAAAGTATACCCAGTGATCACAGGATCATTTGGGAAAACAATCACAGATCCTTCGCCAACACTTAAGACAGTATATTCATCGCCTTCAACGATAAACGTTACTTCATAATCGACAAGCCAAAACGCATAAAGCGTCGTGTCTTCATCGAGCGCCGTGTCAAAATCGTATGGCACAGTAATATCTTCATCTAAATACCATCCACTAAATATATCTTCACCACGGACCGGATCACTGACCGCGTCCGGTGCATCACCAAATTCAACGACTTGAGCATCAATCGTTGAACCACCAAACGTTTCAAACGTCACCGTATAGGTTTCAACAACAATCTCTTCCCAACGGGCATAGACCGTAACGGTCCCTTCATCGATGACACTTTGCAAATCAAAGTTTTCAACAAAGTCATCATCTAAGTACCACCCTAAAAACTCATACCCATCCCGTTCAGGAACCGGTAGGTTAACACTCGTCGTATCGACCGTTAAGGTCATATTACTAACTTGACTTCCCCCTTGGGAGTCAAACACAATCGTCAATGTATCTAAATCGTCAATATCGCCTGGGTCACGCCCCAAATCATCACCGTTCCCACAAGCTGCAAGTACAAAAACTAAAAAACCAACCAAAGCTAATATTCGTCTCATAAAGTCCTCCCTAATTTTCTTATATGTTTTTATTCTAATTAGAGATAGTTTGAAATACAAACAATGTGCACCTCTGCACATTAGAAAAGACTATAAAGAAGCCAAAAAAATCACCTCGAAAGGTGATTTTTATATGATATCAAACTCTATACTAACGCTTTTAAAACCTTTTCTACACGGTTTAAACCTTCTTTAATATCGGTTTCACTCGTCGCATACGTCATACGGAGAAAATCATCACAACCAAAGGCAACGCCTGGTACCATCGCCACATGGGCACGGTCTAAAAAGACACTCGCCACATCGGTCGCGTTTTTCATCACTTTGCCTTGATACTCCTTGCCAAACAGCCCTTTGACATGAATCATCACATAAAAGGCACCACTTGGTTTTTCAGCACGAATGTATGGCATGCTTTCAATCTTCGCAAGCACCATCCGACGTCTTGCCTCAAAGGCACGGCGCATCATCTCAACTTCAGCATCATCACCCTTAAGCGCTGCGATCGCAGCGTGCTGGGTAATTGTTGAAGCGTTTGAGGTGCTGTGGCTTTGTAAGTTTGTCATTGCTTTGACAATTGATTGTTCGGCAGCCAAATAGCCTAATCGCCACCCCGTCATTGCATGTGACTTACTCAAGCCATTGATCGTTATCGTACGCTTCTTAATCTTATCATTGAGTGAAGCAATGCTTATGTGTTCGCCGTTATAGATCAACTTTTCATAAATCTCATCGGAGACCACATAAAGATCATGTTTCACCGCGAGATCGGCAATCGCTTCTAACACTTCTTTTGTATAAACAACCCCGGTTGGGTTGTTGGGACTGTTTAAAATGATCGCTTTGGTTTTTACAGTAATCGCTTTTTCAACTTTTTTTACCTCAAGCTGAAAATGATCTTCGACCGTATCAACCATCACAGGAACCCCACCACCAAGACGCACCATCTCAGGGTAACTCGTCCAATATGGGGACGGTATAATCACTTCATCACCGTCGTTTAACAAGACCTGAAAAACATTGTAGATCGAATGTTTCGCCCCCGAAGAAACGATAATATTACTCGCTTCATATTCAAGATTATTCTCTGCTTTAAACTTCTTACAGATCAATTCTTTTAGTTCAAAAACACCAGCACTTGGCGTGTAACGAATAATCCCTTGATCAACAAATTGCATCGCTGCCTCACGAATAAACTGAGGCGTTTTAAAATCTGGCTCACCACTTGAAAAATTAATCACTTTAACGCCTTGCGCTTTCAGCGCATTGGCTTTAGCATTAATCGCCAGGGTTTTTGATTCTTCAATACTTAAAAGCTTTTCCGACAAAGGTTTCATCATTTCACCTACGCCTTAAAAACGTCGCGTAAAATATCTAAAGCCCAATCAATTTCTTCTTTTTTAATAATCAGTGGTGGTGCCAGACGAATCGTATGCACATGCGTTTCTTTTGCTAAAATACCAAGTTCTTTCAGTTTTTCCGTATACTGTCTTGCCCCACCCGCTTCATCGGTTAACTGAATCGCAATAAAGAGTCCTTTACCACGTACCTCTTTAAATAGGGGTGAACCAATCTTTTTAATCTCATCTAAGAAATACTGTCCTAACTCGGCACTGCGCTCGGCAAGTTTTTCATCAATTAAAACATCAAGTGCAGCTTCACCCGCAGCACACGCCAGTGGGTTGCCACCGAAGGTACTTCCGTGTGAACCAGGGGTAATGACATCCATGATGTCTTTACGGGTAATTGCGGCTGAAACAGGGAAGACGCCACCGCTTAAAGCTTTTCCAACGAGTAAGATATCTGGCTCGATATCATCATGCATAAAACAAAACATTTTACCGGTACGGCAAAATCCTGTTTGGATTTCATCGGTAATTAACAACACATTATGCTTCGAACAAATCTCACGAACTTTTCGCAAATACCCTTCATCAGGAATAATCACACCCGCTTCCCCTTGAATCGGTTCAACTAAGAACGCAACCGTATGTGGTGTAATTGCATCCTCTAACGCTTGAATATCGTTGAAAGGAATGTTTAAGAATCCTGGCATAAACGGTCCAAAATCTTTGCGTGCCCCTTCATCTGTTGAGAAACCAATAATCGTAGAGGTTCTTCCGTGGAAATTGCTTTTTGCGGTAATAATCTCAGCTTGGTTTGATGGCACACCCTTGACTTGATACCCCCAGCGACGGGCAATTTTAAGCCCCGTTTCAACCGCTTCAGCGCCGGTATTCATCGGAAGCGCTACTTCAAGGCCAGCTACTTCACATAACTTCTTTAAAAACGCGCCTAAACGGTCGTTGTAAAATGCCCGTGAGGTTAACGTAACTTTATCCATTTGGTCTTTAACCGCTTGGACAATTCTTGGGTGTAAGTGTCCTTGATTGACTGCTGAATACGCACTCAAACAGTCTAAGTATTTTTTGCCTTCTGGGTCCCAAACCCAAGCCCCTTCAGCTTTACTAATAACAACCGGGATCGGTTTGTAGTTTTTCGCTCCATACGTTGCTTCTAGTTCCATACATTGTTTTGACGTTAACATATTAACCCTCTCTCATTTATATATATAGTTTTATTCGTTACACACAAGCCTATTTTACAAAGAAATCCATCGGCATTCAAGCACTTTTAAGAAATCGCTTACATTTTTAAACAAATAAAAAAGAAGTACAGTGTACTTCTACAGTAAAAAGTTCCGCGTAATCTCACTTACAGCCCAGCTAACAACCATCCACACTAAAAAAGAAAGCACAATGTGATGCGCCGGACCAACCAAAAACGCTAAGATACTAATCCCTGTCGCGATCACAAAACTAATCCCGACAAACTCAGCTTCGCGTTCAATTTCATTTCCCACCACATAACCAACAAAACCACCAAAAACAATTTGCACCAAGTAGACAATAAATACCATGATAAGCCTCCTAAAAACATAAATCAAGCTACAGTACTATTATACACAATAAAAGCAATAAATTAAACACCATTTCATAGAAAACCACCCAAAAGTGGGTGGTTTAATGTCCATATATGTTTTTTATGCCACACGTTGTTAGGGTAGGGGGGGATAACACGCACAATTTTACATAAAAAACATATACCATTCATATTTTTACCCTTTAATTTAAAATATTACAAGCTCCTAAACACAATTTTAACATTTAATTATGTTTCGAATATCAAAACACCGTCGCAACCATCACACAAGAAAACCTATACCCCATCTGTTTCGGAAACTTGAAAACGGTGTTTCCATAAATCCACAAACTTCAGTGCATATCCCAACAACCACTTATCAACAAGCACCATCACACCATAGACAATCATCACAGAAACAACTGCATCGGTCATAAAATGGTACCCATCAACGATACGCCCAATTGAGACCAACACAATCCACAGTGCTACAGAAAACGTAATAACTGTATTATTTTTAAAGAAGTCTTTCCCAACAAACCAAAACACCAGCATCAACGCCGCACTCGCCACATGACCTGATGGAAACGAGTTATGCTCATACACCCCACTAAACCCTTGAAACTCGAACCAGTAGCGAACCATCGAGACATCTTCAAAACTCATAAAGCGTTCACGCATCCAAACACTCTTAATCACATAAACCACAAAAAACGACAACACCAAACTCACCATATAAAAGACAGCCACTTTAAACCCAGATTCTACCCAAGCATCTTTCATACGACTAAATACCATCAAGGTAAGATTCATCATCGCAAGTACAACGATAAAACTAAAGAACCAGCCATATAAATCACGCACCATCACCATAAACATAAACCCAACCACAAAATAAAAGAGCCCAATCAACACCAACCATTGGACTTTATACTTAATATTTAACGTACTAACATACTTAAAAACCATTAACACACTCATCAGCATGAGTGTGTAACTCGGTATATGTGCAATATAGTGTACAATACTACCAAAAACACTATTGGCATTATAAAGGAGTGATGTTACAAAAGGATCTAAAAACGTAAACACCACAAGCAACAAACCCATCATCAACCAAAACATAAAAATCACCTTAACCTATAAAACTAAAAACACCCAAACTTAACATCAAGATAACCAAAGCCGCAATCAAGTTTCCTAAAACAATCATCAAGATAGATTTCTTAAACGCCATCCCAAACAAGGCAGCCGCTAAAGACCCACTCCATACACCCGTACCAGGTAAAGGAATCGCCACAATAATAAACAAACCAATATACCCATACTTCTCAATCTTTTCACTATGTTTTTCCCGTGTACGATATACAATCTTTTCAATCAACCATCGAAAAAACTTAAGCTTTTCTAACAACTTAAAAATAGGCTCAATAAACAAAATAATAAAAGGCGCAGGAATCAACGAAGCAGGATACGTCAACATAAACGTAAGCAATCCACCTAACCCATAAAAAATTCCCAAAGGAATAGCCCCTCTCAACTCAATCAAAGGGACCATAGATACTATAAACACTATGACTTCCTCAGTAAGGAAGTCTAGTAAATTTGTTACAAATTCTGTCATACCCGCACCTCGTAATGATTATGTTTTATAAATCTTTGATATTTTCAAGATCGCATTCTGATATTTACGCGCATAGGATTTTGGTATAGAGGGTTTCTAACATTTATCTGCTAGCACACTTAGAGAACATCACTGCGATTAAACTTGTCATAGACTTATTTATGGCTATCTAAATCTTATATATCTTCTGTTTATTCAATATTAATGATTAACCATTGACTGCTATTTATGAAATTATTGATTTCAGAGAAGGTACTGTCAACGTACTATTTAGGATGAAAAACTACATTAGTTTAGTCAATGTTTAAATCATTTAGATTTAATGTCCTAGACCTTTCATAATAACTGCATAAATCTATGCAATCCTTCACATTGAACATAATTTTGAGGATTACCCTTTACTTTGGACTGCAAAATGGCGATTTTTTTCTAACAAAATCAATCATCACTTGTGGTCTTAGTTCAGTCATTTGCACACATTCGACATACATATGATATACAAATATATGCAAATATGTCTTAGTCCTAGTGAAATGACTGTCGGTTTCTATGAAACCC
>SKGE01000051.1 GCA_007117625.1 Candidatus Izemoplasma sp.
ATTGCTGGCAAAGGTATCTTATTACTTTCAGGTGGCATCGATTCCCCTGTCGCTGGATATCTCGCGATGAAACAAGGCATAGACATTGAAGCGATGCACTTCGAATCAACCCCGCTAACAAGCATTGAATCAGCGCAAAAAGCAATTGATTTATGTAAACCGATGGCTGTATACAATCATAAAAGTCGCATCAAGTTACACATGATCCCGTTTAAAGCCATCCACCAAGCTATTATCGAAATGGTTCCTGAACCCTATCTGATTACAATAATGCGTCGTATGATGGTACGAATTGCCGACCGTTTTGCCAAACGCGACCACACACCTATCCTCATCAGTGGTGAAAGTATTGGCCAAGTCGCATCTCAAACTTTAGAAAGCATTAAAGTCACCAGTGATGCTACAAGCATCCCAATCATTCGACCGCTTGCCACAACCGATAAAAATACTATCATCGACCTTGCAAGAACTATCAATACCTATGATATATCAGTGCGACCTTTCGAAGATTGCTGCAGCATTTATACCCCAAAAAAACCAGCAACGAATCCAAGAATTTACTACGCACTTCGCTATGAACGCTTGTTTGACTATGAAACACTCATAGAAGAAGCCCTTCAAAATATCAAAACAATCACAGTGACAGAAGATACAACAATCGATGTAACTACACTAGGCTTAACCATCGAAGAAGCGCTAAAAGAAAGCGGTGAAAACCATGATTACGAGCGTCCAAAACCAAAAAGTTAAAGCCTACACAAAACTTCAACAAAAAAAATATCGAGACCAGCAAAAACAGTTTATCGTCGAAGGCGAACACCTCGTCATTGAAGCTGTAAAAGCACACGTTGCCCTCGAAATTTTAGGAACGGAAACCAATACCCGTTTCACCAATCTCGAACTGGTTTCTGAAGCGGTGATGAAAAAAATCACAGCGACTAAAAATCCCCCGAAAATCATCGCTATTTGTAAACAACAGTTTCCAACTTTTCTCTCCGATAAAGTGCTAATTTTAGAAAATATTCAAGACCCAGGAAATCTAGGCACCTTGTTAAGAAGTGCCTTAGCGTTTGATTTTAAAACGATTATACTCGACCAATGTGTCGACTTATTCAACCCTAAAGTGATTCGCGCCACCCAAGGTGCGCTCTTTCAACTCGCCTATTTTTATCAAGATACTGAAACCTTTAAATTGAACAACCCCAAGTATAAAATTCTTATTACATCGGTGACAAAAACTATCAATCAAACCAAACCAGAGCCGCCATACGCGCTCGTTCTTGGCAACGAAGGCCAAGGTATCAAACCCCAAACAATGAAACTCAGTGACCACCGCCTCCACATCCCTACTACACAGGTCGAATCCTTGAATGTTTCTGTTGCCGGGAGCATTCTCATGCAAGCCTTAGCAAACCCTTCAATTTTTTAAGCGTAACACACCCTTAAGCTTGCAAATTTGCTTTAGTTATGATAAACTAGCCTTGCATATGTGTTAGAGGAGTGGGTCAATCCCCGCTCTTTTTATTGAAAAAGGAGGCATATATATGGATAAACTAAATAAAGATGTAAAAGATATTGTCGAAAAACTCGGATATTATTTATATGATATTACTTTTGGACCAAGACAAGAAGGCAATGTATTAAGTGTCGAAATTGACCACAAAAACGGTATTGATATCGACGATTGTGTCAAGGTCTCAGAACAACTGAGCGACTACTTAGATGATACCGACCCCATCAGTACATCTTATAGCTTAGAAGTTACAAGTGCGGGGGCTGAGCGTGAACTGAGAACCCAAGAAGAAATCGAGCGTGCGCATGGCAAACTCATCTACGTTGAAACATTCGATCAACAGTTTCAAGGGATGCTAGAAACCGTTGACGAAGCATCAATCACGATTCGTGAAAAAAATAAAAACAGTACTACAGTATTGCTAGCGGATGTACAAAAAATCCGTTTAGCAATTGATTTATAGGAGGGCATTATGCAAAGTAAAGAATTTTTTCAAGCACTAACTATGATTGCAGATTCACGTGGGCTAGACAAAGATAAAGTGTTAGAAGTTATGGAACGTGGGCTGTTAAATGCTGTCAAAAAAGAACTCGATTACAACGAAAACATCACCATTGAATTTGATGAAGAAAAAGACAGTATAAGAGTATTCGAAAATCTACTCGTGGTTAAAGAAAACCCAGAGTACGGAGAAATCAGTCTTGCAGAAGCCCGTAAAACACGTAAGACTATCAAAGTTGGAGAAATCCTTACCCGTGAAGTCAAAATTAAAGATTTTGGACGGCTTGCAGCAGTCAGCGTCAAACAAATCTTAACCCAAGGATTAAAACAACTCGAACGCGAAAAAGTATATGAAATCTTTAAGAACCAAGAAAATGAAATGATCAATACCAAGATTTCAGCACTTAATAAAGAATACGTAACGCTTGATTTAGGACACGATTTAGAAACAAGCTTACCGCGTAAGGAACTGCTGAAATCAGATGCAGTACGCATTGATGCAAAACTTAAAGTCTACGTAACAAAAGTCGAAATGACACCTAAAGGACCTAAAGTATATGTTTCTAGAAACGATAAAAACTTAGTCAAGCGCTTGTTAGAGCAAGTCACCCCAGAAATTCAAGATGGCACAGTCGAAATCATGGGATTAGCACGCGATGCAGGTGAACGCAGTAAAGTCGCTGTGTTCAGCCATGATGACAATGTTGACCCTGTTGGCTCAGTCGTTGGATACAAAGGATCACGTATCAACGAAGTGTTAGAATCGCTTCAAGGGGAACGCATCGATATTTATGAATGGTCTAAAGATCCAGTTGAACTCATTCGAAACGCATTAGAACCAGCAAAAATCATTGCTATTAACCCTAGTCAAAAAGATAAAACAGCGGTCGTTATCGTTGAAAATAAAGACTTTACAAGCGCGATCGGTTCAAAAGGACAAAACGTTCGTCTTGCGGCACAATCAAGTGGATGGAAAATTGATATTAAAAGCGTCACAGATGCAGAAGAAATGGGAATTAACTATCGATTAATCGAGGATGATAGTGCCTAAACAACGGAAAATTCCACTCCGCAAATGTGTCGTTACGCAAGAACAACATCCTAAACAAGAACTTCTTCGCATCGTAAAAACTAAAGACGATCAAGTCTTTGTCGATCCAAGTGGAAAAATGAACGGACGCGGATGTTACATCAAAAAACAACTCAGTGTTGTCGATAAAGCACAAAAATCAAAGCGCATAGACAAACACCTTGGGATTACAATCGAAGATAATATCTATGAAACCATGCGCCGTTTAATACGTGATGAAGCCTAATCACACCCTCAACAATTTAGGACTTGCCTTCCGTGCTAAGAAACTTATCCACGGTGAAGGATTGGTACTGTCAGCGCTTAAAAAATATCCCGAAGGAATCGTCTTCTTAGCAAACGATGCCGGAGACAATATTACTGCAAAAATCGAACAAAAATGTAAAACCTTTCAGGTCTCACTGAATAAAGATTATGATACAGAAGCCTTATCGAAAGCGATTGGAAAAGCAAACCGTAAAGTTTTGTTATTGACCGACCCTGGCTTTATTAAAAAATAGCAATACATAGAAAGAGGTGATTTTTGATGTCAGAGATCAAACGAAAAAAGAACATCAAAAAACAACGAAAATCCACAGAAACACGCGCGAAAAATATCCCTGTTAAAAACACCCAAACAGAGACAGAAACAACGTTAATATACAAACCAAATATGACTGTAAGTGAGTTTGCAGAAGCGTTGAAAAAACCCGTAACAACGGTGATAAAAAAAGCGATGGGATTAGGTATCATGGCAACACAAAACCAATCGCTCGATCGTGATACTGCCGAATTAATTGCCTTAGAGTTTGGGAAAGAACTCGAAGATGAAGTCGTCACAGATCCAACACGCTTCGAACAGTTTGTCATTAAAGAAGATGATGAAAACCTTGTCGAACGTCCACCTGTAGTTACCATCATGGGTCACGTTGACCACGGTAAAACCACCTTATTAGATACTATTCGTAGTGCTCGAGTCACAGAAGGTGAAGCCGGAGGGATCACTCAGCACATCGGGGCATATCAATACAAAAAAAACGATCAAATAATTACATTTGTTGATACACCAGGCCATGCTGCTTTTACTGAAATGCGTGCGCGTGGGGCATCAATTACAGATATTACCATACTTGTCGTAGCAGCAGATGATGGTGTGATGCCACAAACTAAAGAAGCAATCGATCATGCCAAAGCTGCAGGATGCCCAATTATCGTTGCAGTAAACAAAATGGACCGTCCAGGCGCGAACCCAGATAAAGTTAAACAAGAACTTTCAGAGTTCAACCTAATCCCAGAAGAATGGGGTGGTGACACCATCTTTGTTGAGCTTTCAGCACTTAAAGGGGAAGGAATAGATGATCTTTTAGAAATGATCCTTTTAACCGCAGAAGTGGAACAGTTTACCGCAAACCCAAATCGTTTAGCAACAGGAACGGTCATCGAATCGAAACTTGATAAAGGACGCGGACCTGTCGCAACACTCCTCGTCCAAAACGGCACCTTAAAAGCTGGAGATATCGTTGTCGTAGGAGATACATATGGTCGCGTTCGTACAATGCAAAACGATTTAGGCGAAGTACTAGAACAAGCAACTCCGAGTGCTGCTGTTGAGATTACAGGACTCTCTGATGTCCCACAAGCCGGAGATCGATTCATGGTCTTCAGTGATGAAAAAGAAGCACGACAAATTTCTGAACAACGCTCACATCGTACTTGGCGCGATGAACTTGGCGTTTCAAAAGCGATGAGCTTAGATGAGATGTTCGCCAATGCTCAAGAAGGAGATACCAAAGAGTTGCGCGTGATAATCAAAGGTGACACCCACGGTTCAATCGAAGCCTTAAAATCATCGTTAGAAACGATTAGTATCGAAGGGGCTAAAATTGATGTAATTCGTTCAAGTGTTGGAACCATTACAGAAACTGACGTTACCTTAGCCCTTGCTTCAGGTGCAGTTATAATCGGATTTAACGTAAGACCGAGTGCCGTCGTCCGTGAAGCGGCTAATGCTCAAGGTGTTGACATCCGACTTTACAACATTATCTATAAAGCCATCGAAGATATCGAACTTGCCATGACCGGACTACTCGACCCAGAATTCAAAGAAATTGTAACTGGACAAGCCGAAGTTCGAGATACCTTTAAAATCTCTAAAATTGGTACCATTGCAGGATGCTATGTAACCGACGGGCATATCGAACGCAACGCATTAGTACGTGTTTTACGCGATGGTGTCGTCGTCTACGAAGGAAAACTTGCAAGTTTAAAACGTTTCAAAGATGACGTCAAAGAAGTTCGTCAAGGCTACGAATGTGGTATAATGGTAGAAAACTTTAATGATATTAAAGTTGGCGATGTCATTGAAGGTTCAATTATGAAGGAGGTTCAACGTTAATGTCAAAACATGCACGTTTAGAATCAAGTATTTTAAGAAGTCTAACAAGAATTTTACGCGAAGAAGTTAAAGACCCAGCAATCGGCTTCGTGACCTTAACCGCTGTTAAATTAACCAACGATCTATCCTTTTTAACGATTTATTACACCGCGCTTGACAAAGATAAAAAAGAAGAAACAATCCAAGCCTTAGAACGCTCAAAAGCATTTATAAGATCACGCATTGGGAAACACGTGGATATGCGTAAATTACCAACACTCGTGTTTAAGTATGACGAATCTCTCGATCGTGGCAACAAAATCGAGTCAGGATTAAAAAAAGTCATCAAAGACGACGAATAATTCCAAAGAGCGGCAGATTTTGTCGCTCTTTTATATAGTACTCATGCTATAATAAATCAAAAGGAGTGGTGTCATGATTAAAGATAGACTAAAAACCGTGCCGAACAAACCCGGCTCATACCAAATGATTGATAAACATGGCAACACTATTTACGTTGGAAAAGCAAAAAACTTAAAAAATCGTCTCACCACATATTTTACTGGTTCGCACGATTACAAAACAACGAAAATGATTCAAGCCATCGATAACTTTGAGTACATTGTGACCAACACAGAACTCGAAGCCTTAATCCTAGAAATCGATCTCATTAAAAAATACCAACCAAGATATAATGTACTGCTCACCGATGACAAATCGTACCCTTATATCGAAATAACCGAAGAAAAACATCCAAAACTTGTTGTCACACGGTCTTTAAACAAAACGAAAAAACATCTTTTTGGACCTTACCCAAATGTAAAAGCCGCAAGAGAAACCCTAAACATCTTAAACAAACTCTACCCATTAAGAAAATGTCATAAGCTTCCAAAAGAACCTTGCCTATACTATCACCTAGGACAATGTTTAGCGCCATGCATTCACAAAGTAGAAAAACAAACCTATCGTGAAATCAAACAAAACATTACAAAGTTCTTAAAAGGCGATACAAAAGCTGTCATCGAAAACTTATCTGAAAAAATGCACATCGCCGCTGAAAAACTAGAGTTTGAGCGCGCTCAAGAGTATAAAACAACCATTGAGAGCATTGAAACAACGACTAAAAAACAAGCCGTAAACCTCAACGACCTAACCGATCGTGATATCATTGCAACGGCTTATGATGAAGATCACATCGCACTTGATATTTTCTTTATTCGTAGTGGTAAAATAGCCGCAAGAGAGAAAAAACTCATACCGTATTACTTAGAACCATACGAAACCGCGCTTGAATATTTGATACAGTTTTACCAAGTCTATCCAGTGCCTAAAGAAATCTTAACGGATGTTAAAAGTGAGTTTCAACCACTAGAAGATTTCTTTGATACAACCCTAAAAACCCCGCAAAGAGGACAAAAAAAGCAATTGTTAGACCTCGCAGTATTAAATGCTACCGAACAACTCACAGTTGAGGCTGGTCGCATCAAACAACAAACCGAAAAAACATTTGGAGCGCTCGATGAGCTAGCCGAACTTCTTAACATCCCAACGCCTTACCATATCGAAGCATTTGATAACTCACATTTGTTTGGTTCATATCCAGTCAGTAGCATGGTCGTTTTTAAAAATGCGAAACCATCCAAAAAAGACTATCGAAAATACAAACTATCAAC
>SKGE01000102.1 GCA_007117625.1 Candidatus Izemoplasma sp.
ATAACCAAGGGTATTTGGTTTTCTGTCCTTTTCCTGCAGACCCGGTAACGATGTAATCTTTATTTACCATAGCCTTAATCATTGCAGGGATTTCACGAACTATTAATTGATAATAGTCCTTGCTCGAATCCAGCTTCTTTTCTTGATCCTCATCAAATACTTTAATAAACTCTCTAATCTTAGTATATAGTTGCTCCATAATCCCTCCTGTAATAGTACATATTAACTTTTATTTTACCATTATAAGCTAAATGCAAACAGCGCGCATCTGTCTATGTTTTTTTACTATCAATAAACATTGTCTTTATTTTAGTAATCAAATACCTTCCAAAAATCTCAATCTTATCTTCCTCAATACCACGTATTTCTTTAAGATCTTCTATCGTTGTTGGTAGCTTTTCCGCAATTGTGATTAATGCTTCATTACTAAAAGCATCTTCATCTTTATCAATCTTATTAAATTTTGCAATACGTGTTCTTAGTTTAATCAATGCTTCGACACGATCATTAAGTTCTTTATTATCGTTGTATCTTTTTATACATGTAACAACATCTTGTCCAAACATGTCTATTTTCTTTTCCCCAAATCCCTGAACTTCTTTTAAGGCTTCTAACGTTTTAGGCATCTTCTTAATGATGTCTTCAAGCATGACATTATTATAAACATGATAAACAGGATACAGTTTATGTTTTTTAGCCAAATCTTTCCTTAGTTTACGCAGCATTTCAAACAATAGCAAGTTGTCATAAGAAGATTCCTCTTCTCTTGATTCAACAGCTTTCTTAGGTTTCTTAAATCGAATGTTTTCCATCGATTTTAAATCTTCTAAAAAACTAATCACATGCTCCCGCTTTAAAATCTGAATGCGGTTGTTCTTAGCTGTTGTAATTGCGCTTGATGTTAAGCGGCTTGTTGTAATAATCCAAAGTTCATCTAAATTATAATGCCCTTTACCATCCAACATCTTACGGATCTCAACCGCACCGATACTCCCTTTCCATCGTTTCGCTTGTATTCCAATCTTTTTAGTCATATTTTCTTGTGGCAAATGAATCATCAAATCAATCCCTTTATCGTTTGAATCATCTGTCAATCTTGGATTGCAGTTCTTTGCTTGAAAATACTCAAACAAAAAGACTTCAAACTCAACCCCTGAAAAAGCATCAATCTCTTCGATCGTACTTGGAAATTCATATGAAAAATCAAACAATTGCATACCATCACCCCTTATTTAATCGTGCTAATTTAAAGTTAATGTATTTACAATACGGATAATTTGTACATCCATAAAACGAACTTTTATCGGTTTTAACATACCTTAATACAGCCCCACATTTGGGACACTTAAATCGTTCTTGCTCGGATACATTATGCTTGATGCATTCTGGATAGCTTTGAATCTCGTTAATGAATGCTGACGGATGTTGATCAACCACTAAATGTACAGATTTTTTAGCTCGTGTTAGTGCCACATAAAACAGTCTTCGTTCTTCGGCGTGTAAAAACGCATCTTCACTCGGTAACACAAACTTAAGGATACGGTCGTCCGCTATTTTACTTGGAAACCCTAAAATACGGTTGGTGTTGTTTAAAATAATGACATGATCAGCTTCCAATCCTTTTGAGCGGTGTGCGGTTAAAAACTGAATCTTGACATTAGGATAGTTTTTATTTATTCGTCTTAAGTCTTGTTCATCTATATCAAAGCTATATCTACCAATCAACATAACATCTTTAGCTTTGAAGGTTTTTATCAAATAGTTAATGATTTCTTCAACTGCTTTACTCCTTGATTCTTTTTGGTAATAATGCAAATGAACTGCTTGACTAAAATCATTGTTAGATTGCACTTCTTTTGGAATTTGATGATGATTTTTCATAATAAATCTTGAACTAGCATGAACGAGACTTTTCGGATTTCTAAATGTTTTCACAAGCTTTTTAACAATCGCATTCTCACGTATTTTGTCAAAGCTTGTAAACAGACTAACGTCACTTCCTGCAAACTTGAAGATTGATTGCCAATCATCACCAACCGCAAATAGTTTTGCATGGTTTTGTGCAATCATTCGTTGGATGAGTTTCATTTTTGACTGTGAAATGTCTTGGAACTCGTCGATAATAATATACTCATACGGCGACACATAATTACTTCTTTGGACATGTTGAGAAGCTTCATTTATCATGTCCGAAAAGTCAATTTCTTTACGTTCCTTCAAAGAACTTTGGTATAGATTAAAAATCGGTCGAATCATATCAAAGAAAATATTGGCACGTTTTTTTTCGTACTCACTAGCTGGTTGATAAGTATTAAGTGACTTTTCGAAGTTGTCATCGGTATGACCATTTTCTTTATAAATCGTAATAAAGGTCACAATCAGTTTTTGAACTTCATTATAAATATTGCGATTATTCTTAAGAAGTTTCTGGTAAACCTCAGTCATGTCTCGTGGTCGGAATTTAACACTGTGCTTTTTAAGAGCTTCTTCAAGTTTCTCAAGCAATATACCTTGGTGGTTATAGTAACTGTACGTTTCGATACACTTAGTCTTGTACTGTTTGTGAACGCTTCTTTTCCAACGCATACCTTCTAAGTATCTTTTCTCTTCTTTTTCACTTAACCACTTAACGCGATTATTTTCATTGATGCCATAGTGTTCTATGTAAATACCGTATTTCGGTAAATTAAAATCCGGTCGGTATTGTTGATGTTCAATTGTTTTTAAATCATGCTCATATTTTTCTTCATAAACATAATCAATACCATTGATAAATAAAAAGTTCGCAATCATAAGTTCTTGTAAACTTTTGACATGATCTCTTTTTATTGACTGTAACGCTGATCGATTATCTTGCATCATATCTTTTAGCGTTCTTAAATCATGGCTTTTCATTTCAGTTGCGTAATCACTTGTAGAATCAAAATCATCAGTGTCGAGATAACTGTTTATATAATAAGCGAAATAAGATACAACATTTTTTAATGCTTTAGGATTGTTTAAATGTGCATTTTCAAAGTATTCGCGGACCCTATCCCGCAAAACATACTCATCAGCAACAGAAGGTTTATAGCCTCGACTTTTCGCAACAATCTCTAAGCCAAGTTTATGAAAAGTATAAGCACTAAAGCTCTCTTTCGATGCTTTTGTAACTCTTGCTTCCATTTCGCGGGATGCTTTTTTGGTAAAAGTAATCAAGAGAATCTTTTCAGGTTGGATATTTAACACCTTAACAAGGTACGTTATTTTCCCTGCAACTGTTAAGGTTTTACCACTACCTGCACCAGCGACTAAAAGTGTCGCATCTTCTTCTGAAACAACGACCTCACGTTGTGCCAAATCCAAAGCCTTTCCTCCAATATTATTTAAAACAACTTTCACATCGATATCGTTCAGTTTGTTATGAATAAATCTATTATTAATCGCTTCATAAATCGAGTCATTCGACCAGTTCGCAACACGTTGTAAAAAGCGATCGTAATCAACTGAAGCGCGTTTTAAATACCACTCAAAACGCTCTAACTTAGCATAGTATGCTTTTAAACTCGTCTGGATATCTTTTAAGGCAATTTTTCTTAAATACTTTATACCCATTTCATAGGGCATCGTCAGTTTTTCGACTTCTTTTATATATTCGCACAGTACATTATACTCTTGCGTAAACTTCTCTTTGCGATGGCGATACACCAAGGTTGCAATTACCAAAGCAATAGCTATTATGACACCTAAAATGACATATGGCATATCGGGCTCCCTTCATAAAACATTCACAAACAGCCTATAAACTAAAGGAACGTCAAAAAACGTTCCTTTTAAATTACTTAGTAATACCTGTATGGTTTCTTACTCTCATAGATAACCCCTTCCCAAAGCTTATCACTTTTTATTATAGCTTAGGTTTTAATGTTTGTTAAGGTTTATATAGGGTATATTAAAAAAGAAAGTTCTTATTTGAAAGAACTTTCTCTAATTTGCCACTTTTTTGCCAGTATGGCAAAGGTTTCTATAAATAAAAACTTCAACTTCTAATTAAATAAACTCATCTTTATGAATCTGATATTGCTTATTTGAATTCGTATCTTTACAAAGGTACTTGTTTGCGGATACTTTTTTTATAACCAACACCGTTTTATCAATCGATTCGACATAAAATACTTCATCGAGTATTTTAAGAGGTTTTTCGATAATTGGCTTTCGTTCTTTATTAAGTAAGGCTTTTAAACGAGAATCGAGTTTAAGTTTAATAATCTTTTCTTTAACAACAGGTTCTTCTTCAACCGGCGCTTCTTTTATCCCAAGATGAATCATAATCTGTTCTTGATTGGTTGCGGTGTTATACAACCCTGCAACAATTAAATAAAGCACTGCGTTTGATACGGTAACGCCAAAAAATATAATTGCCATTTCAAACTCTCTTAAAGCAAGATAAAAAACAAAGAAAATAATACTTAATGCTAAAACAAACCACCTTGAATACCTCTAGCAATATTTAACTCTTTCATACATAAGCTCCCATCTAGTATTTGTGTCACTGTTAAAATTATAGCCTGCTGGGGCGCTAAATCAACGTACTTTTTATAAAAACTCGATAAAATATACGCGCTATGTAATCTATTCCAGCTATTATAGTTTATGGATTTTTTACTCTGCTAAGGTGCTTAATCGTTATAGACAAACTTAATTTCAGAATCTAGAAACTTTACAAAGCGTTTACGCTTGACGCGTAAATCGTGTCCTTTAAAAAAGAAAATCGCAAAGGCTTCCCAAAGTAAAACCCAGCCCCCGATAAACAACCCTTCCATCAAAACATTCATTAAGATATTTTGTGTTTCTAAATTCGGCATCACATACGCTACGAGTAAGAACGTAATACTCATAGCGATGTAAGTCAGGATCTTTCTTGCATTTCTACGTTGGGTTCGGTCGATAAAACTAATTTGTGTTTTAAAGTTATTCCGTATCGTCTGCACACTTTTAATTTCTTTATCCGTGTTTTCTTTATCTTTTGGCATATAAAAAACAAACTCAATTTTCTCTTTAAAGGGAATTTCATACCCTGCATCTTCAATATAGTCCATCAGTTCCGGTTCTAAGTCTCGCATTTTTAAAGGTGAGGCATCCCACCCATTAAAAAGCTCATCATAATCATCTAAGGAAACTTCAATGATATAGGCTTTGTTTTCAGGGTTTCTTTTGTAAATAAATTGTATTGGATCTTTATACTTCTTTTTAATAAACCACATAACATCACACACCTTTAGCTTATCGTTCTAATTCCACTATATCATAGTCTTTGCGAATCAAACATAGGGGTTTTTTAAAAAGTCATAATCGTATGATTTCAGTGAACAGGGTGGTACTATAATACCATATAACTGCTTATGAATGAGGAGTGATTCACGATGGATAAGATTCAAGTGGTTTGGTTTGAAAATAATCTGCGCACAACGGATCATCAAGGACTACATCAAGCGACACAACATGAAACACCCATTATTGGGGTATATGTTTTAGAGTCATCGCTCCTAGAACCCACCCGTTATGGATTTCCAAAACTAGGTCCTTACCGCTTAGAGTTCATTGATGAAACCCTAAAAACATTAAAACAAAACCTTCAGAAACACAACATTCCCCTAGTTATTTATCTAGGGAATGCTTACGATGCGTTTCGCAAGCTTTCAAAACAGTACCACATCGACGCCATTCATTATGAAAAAGCCTATGCCAGTGAAGAAGATACAAGACATCAATCCGTAATCAAAGCATTTCCTTCAACTTCATTTTATGCCTTTGATACAAAACCGTTAATGCATATAAGGGATTTACCGTTTGACATTCAAGACCTCCCGCTTTCATTCACAGCGTTTCGTAAGCGTGTTGAAAAAACACTAAAGATTAAACAAGAAGTATCCATAGATGGTTTTAAACAAAGCAAAACAATATCTGTTAACAACTCAGACACTTTTGATGGCCTTTATGATCAATCCAGTGCACCTTTTGTTAAAGGCGGCGAAGATGAAGCCTTAAAACGTTTAAACTATTACTTATTCGAATCAAAGAAAATTAAAACCTATAAAGAAACCCGCAACCAAATGGATGCCTTTGATGCTTCATCTAAGCTTTCCCCGTATCTTGCGATAGGAGCACTTTCACCACGTACGGTATACTATCAATTAAAAGTCTTTGAACAAAAACACGGGTCCAATGACTCGACGTATTGGCTGTTTTTTGAACTGTTGTGGCGTGATTATTTTCATTATCTTCTCGTCCGGTTCGGACGAAAAGTCTTTTACAAAAATGGACTTTTCAATACACCCTATCACCCAAATGAAAATAAAAATCATATCGAAGCTTGGAAAAACGCAAACACCGGTTACCCTTTGGTCGATGCAAACATGCGGGAAATTAATACAACGGGTTATATGTCTAACCGAGGCAGACAAAACGTCGCAAGCTTCTTCTGTCATTACTTAAAACAAGACTGGCGCATCGGCGCGGCATACTTTGAATATTTACTCATTGATTATGACGTCGCAAGCAATTACGGCAACTGGCTTTACCTCGCAGGTCTAGGTGTAGACCCTAGAGGAACACGTATCTTTGATGTTATAAACCAAGGTAACCGGTATGATCCAACGACTGAATATTTACTCAAGTGGCTTCCAGAACTTGAACCATTACCAAAACAAGAACGCTATCAAGGACTCTCTAAAAACAACCTCCAACAAAATCTCAACTTATTCGAAGTTGATTATCCAAAACCAATCGTCGATAAACCGATATTCAAGCCATAAAAAAGACATATTAGCGGATCTGCTAATATGTCTTTTTGAATATATACGTTACGCTAAAAGAATCC
>SKGE01000052.1 GCA_007117625.1 Candidatus Izemoplasma sp.
CGAAAATAATCTTTTTCTCCATGGATGATTTCTGACCCTAAACGGTTTGATAAAATAACAGGAACGACATTTTCAAGAGCGCGCACCCTTACCACATCAAGTGTCCATGGTCCTCCAAAATTAGCCGGGCAACAAATCAGCTCTACCCCTAAGTTGGTTAACTTTCGAAAGAGTTCAGGAAACCATGTATCAAAACACACTGCAACGCCTAACTTAATTCCTTTAACCTCAAAAACTTCCACGACATCTCCCGGTGTAAAGATTCCTTCGATATTTGTTAGATGCATTTTTCGATGTTTACCAACGACTCCAGTATCATCGATGATATAAGCAGTATTATAGAGCTTGTCTTCAACGACTTCTCCTAATCCAATTACAATTACCATTGACTTTGTCTTAGCAATAGCTTGTAGCTTACGAAAAACCTTTGCATTTATTGCATCGCTTGAAAGCTTCATAAGCTCTTGTTTATCTTCAAAATAATAGCCTGTCAAAGCTAGCTCTGGTAAAACAATAATGTCAGCTTCAACTAGATGTAACATTGTTTCAATCGTTTCAAGATTTTTTTCAACATTTTTATAAGCAATGTCAAATTGGCAAAAGCCTACACGCATACAAACACTCCTTCTATAATTATCAAGTATTTCGAAGACACGTATTAAGCAACAACACTAAATAAAGTAACGCAACACCACTTAAGGCTGCAAAACTAAAAACAAATAAAACCATTTCAAGCAAAGCAACTTCTACACCAAAATACGATTGTACCAAAGTCTGTGAGATCACAATCCCACCAATCGCTACCAATAATGACAACAGCATAACACTTAAAACAACCCCAAACGGATGATTACGCTTTAATTGGTAAACAGCGATAAAACAAGCAGGGGCAATGATGGCTAAGTCAAAAATGTATGTGGGTTCGGTTGATTTTATTCCAATTAAAGAGGATGGACGATTTTCTATAATCAGTTCAGCGAGTTCAAAGAACCAAACCGATACACTTACCGCCATAATTATAAGCAAAACTTTTAATCCTTTTGGAAGCGTTTTGTCTGCTAAAGATTCTTTTAAATGCTGATAATCAAGCTTTAGCAAATGATCGATAAAGGTAAATAAGACTAACCCAAAAGTAGCAATATAAACTAAAAACAAGCGGTTCATCATCGTACCAAAAGCAAGTGAAGCGGTGTAATAAAGAAAAACGGTTAAAAACCCTGAGATAATTAAAGCTTTGAACAGTGATCGTTTAAAGGTAAATACTATGAGAATATAAAACATTGCTAAAACGAATATAACAAGATCTGTTCCAACAAAAATCGGACCTTGAAACGCACTCTCATACGCATAGATACCTCGGCCAAATAACGTTACGACATCTCCATAAACATTTGTTGCTTCTATGTCAAATCGTATTGTATTATACAAAACACCAACACCGCTTGAAATGAGCAACCCAATAACAATCAGCACATGAGCTATCCTAAAGTTTTTTCTAGTCATCCATATTCTCCTTGCAAAGCAGTTAAATTTCAAACACGTTTATTATAAATGAAACCTATCCCCACAACAATACTTTTTTATTCAAGTCTTTGGAGATAAGTGTGCACTAACAATATCTTTGACATAATCAAACCCAAAATCAGCTAAAAAGTGACAGGCTTCTTTCATCACAGGCCAATCTGATTTTGACCTCAGAATAATAGCTATTTTCCGATCTCTAGACCTTGTAGAAAATAAAACAAGTGAATTTTTTAACGAAAAGAAAAATTTCACTTCAAAAATAGTTTTTTCTCTGCGTAGTCCCACATTTACCGTGCGCGATAGAAACTTGTTTTCCATATCAAAAAAATTATACGCAGATAATTCTATTCTATAGCAAATGTTACTACACATTGTTTATTACAAATAAAGCTCTGATTGAAACATTTGTTTTTGGTATAAATGTGTTCATAAAATGATGTCCTTTTTAGAATGCTTAAGAACCATCAAACCAAGTGCTTGAGGTCGGATTTTTCTGAAATAAAATACATTTTTTTGCTTCAGCTTCAGTGATGGATTGATTTTTTAATGCAACTTCTAAAAGTTCGGTAAAGTTTGATAGCGAGACATTTTTTACATGGTATTCTTTGAGGCGTTTCAAACCTTTCTCGAGTTCATACGTGAACAGTGATGCTATACCTAAAACGTTTCCACCTTCAGCACGGATGGTTTCTACGACATTGAGAACACTGCCTGCCGTTGAGATTAAATCTTCTACCACAACCACGTTTTGATTGGGCTTTAACTTTCCTTCAATCGCATTTTGTCTTCCATGGTTTTTTTCACTGTTTCTTACATAGCCCATCGGTAACTCTAAATAATCGGCGACAATTGCCGCATGCGCGATTCCTGCGGTAGATGTCCCCATGATAACCTCAACACCTGGATAGTGTTTAAGAATCATTTCGGCGAAGGCTTTCTCAATCATTTTTCGTTGTTTTGGGTAAGATAATATCAAACGGTTGTCACAATAGATCGGACTTTTAATGCCGCTTGCCCAGGTAAATGGTTTTGACGGTGATAAAAACACCGCTTCAATTTCTAACAATGCTTCTGCAACAGATTTATGCATCAAAAAGCTCCTTTACACGTTGATAGTTTTTTAAGGGATCGTTTGCTGCGGTAATACTTCTTCCGACTACAATGTAATCGGTTTTTAACTGCTTTGCAGCTTCTGGGGTTGCGATGCGCTTTTGATCATGCGAATCGCCATCACTCAAGCGAATCCCAGGTGTTACGGTCAAGAAATCCTCACCACAGGCCTCATGAACCATCGGTGCTTCTAAGGGTGAACATACAACGCCATCGAGCCCAGCCGCTTTTGTGTTTAAAGCATACTTTACTATGATCTTATTAATTGGTTGATGAATGCTTAGTTCTTCTTCTAACATCTGTTGGTTTGTCGATGTGAGCTGTGTCACTGCAATAAGTTTTGTCTTCGCCCCAACGCGTTCTAATCCCCTTTTAGCGGCTTTCATCATTTCGATGCCGCCTTGGGCATGGACATTGACAAGATCAACACCAAGCGTTCCCAAATTTGCCATCGCTTTTTCGACGGTGTTCGGGATATCGTGTAGCTTTAAATCAAGGAATATTTTATACCCCTTATCTTTTAGTTTTTCTATGAGTTCAGGACCTTCTTTATAAAACAACTCCATACCAATCTTTAAAGTAATATTGGGCTGATTAATTGTATCTAAAAACGTATTTAACGCTTGCTCGTTTGGGAAATCACAAGCGATGATTACTCTATCCATGTGCAACACCTACTAACGCTTCTATTTTTTCAAATCCTAAACTACTTATATATGATTCGAGCTCATGAACTATGGTGTGACAAATCATCGGATCGACTAAGTTTCCAGTACCGATGGCTACGGCACTCGCCCCTGCCATCATAAACTCAACCACATCTTCTTTTGTCATAATCCCACCCATACCGATGATTGGGATGGAAACATTTCTATACACTTGATACACCATTTTTAAAGCCACTGGTTTAATCGCTGGCCCTGATAATCCTCCATAAATATTGTTAAGTACCGGCTTTCTTGTCTTTACATCAATCCGCATGCCAAGCAGCGTATTGATTAGCGTAATCGCGTCAGCACCCGCTGCTTCAACCGCTTTTGCAATCTTTACAATATCTGTAACATTTGGACTTAACTTCACGTAAATTGGTTTTTCAGATACAGCTTTACAGGCTTTCGTGACATAGCTCGCCATTGTTTCATCAACACTAAACGCCATACCACCTTCTTTAATATTGGGACAACTAATGTTGATTTCATAGGCGCCGATTTGATCGACCTTGTTCAATGCTTTGATAACTGCAACATACTCTTCAACGGTGCTGCCTGATACATTCGCGATGACTTTGTGTCGATAAATCGATGGTAGTCTCGGAAAAATTGCATTAACAGCCTCCTCAACACCAAGATTTTGCAATCCGATGGCATTTAACATCCCAGATGTGACTTCAGCAATTCTTGGAACTGCATTGCCGTAGCGAGGGTGTTGCGTAATCGCTTTAGTCATAATCGAACCCAAAATGTTTATATCGTAATAATCGACAAAATCAAAGCCAAACCCGAAGGTTCCAGATGCTGGCATAATTGGATTTTGCAAAACCATCCCTGGTAAAGTTACTTTTAAGTTTTCCATACGAGTTCCTCCACCTTAAAAACTGGACCTTCTTTGCATACGCGTTTTGGTTCGTGTTTGGTTTTGATCGAACAACCCATGCAAGCTCCAAAACCACATCCCATACGCTCTTCAAGTGAAACTTCTCCGTCCTTATAAATACTCGTGAGGGCTTTTAACATTGGGTTTGGACCAACCGCATAATAATAATTTACTGTATGATCTTTTAATCCCTCGAGCACAGTTCCTTGAATGCCTCTACTACCGTCAAGTGTAGCTACGATAACTGTGCCTAACGTTTCAAAAGCTTCTATTAAAAAGCAATCAGCTTCTGTATTAAATCCTAGAACCATCGTTACATCAATGGCGTGTTTTTTTAACGCTTTAGCTAAATAATATAGCGGTGGAATTCCAACACCTCCACCGATTAAATAAACATGTTTGTGTTTCGTCATGCCAAAGCCATTTCCTAAACATGTTAAACAATCTAAAGTCTCACCAATCTTAACCTCCGACAAGGCTTGTGTTCCTGAACCAAACACTTTATAAATCACTAGAATTTCATCGTCTTCTTGATCGGCAATTGAAAAAGGCCTTCTTAAGAAATGTTCTCCCGGTACCGTGATATTGATAAACTGTCCTGGTTTATGTGGTGGTGCTCCTTTTAAAACTAAAGCAAAGGTATCTTTCGCAATGGTTTCATGGTTTTTAACACTCAAACGTTTGATCATGATAAACCACCTTCCCTTTAACCATCGTCAATACAGGAAAGCCATACGCTTCCCATCCATCAAATGGCGTGTTCTTTCCTTTTGAATAAAAGCTGTTTTTATCAATCAAACGTTTGTGTTTTAAATCTAGAATCGTTAAATCGGCTTTTCGACCTTCCACAAGATACGATAAGTTCAGGTTCAATATCTTTGCAGGGTTGATTGAAAACCACTGGATGGCTTGTTCAAGCGTTGCCATATTCGTTCGGACTAAGTTGGTATAAATCAGCGGAAAGGCGGTTTCGAGTCCAACAATACCAAACGGTGCTTCTTTCATCCCTTGGCTTTTTTCATCTTCTGCATGCGGTGCGTGATCGGTCGCGATGCAATCAATCGTTCCATCAAGCAAGGCTTGGATTAAGGCATATTTATCATCCATGTTTCTCAGGGGTGGATTCATTTTATAGTTTTCATCCTCAACATCGCGGTTCACGAGTAACAAGTGATGCGGTGTCACTTCACAGGTGACTTTAAGTCCTCTTTGTTTTGCATCTCGGATGATCCTAATAGCTTCTTTTGTCGAGATGTGACAGACGTGATACCGCGCATCGGTTTCTTCTGAAATCAATACATCTCTTGCGACTTGAATCGATTCTGGTAGTGCCGTCATACTTTCCCAACCTTGTTGGCGGCTTTTTAGTCCTTGATGTACGTAACCACCAAACAGCAATGATTCATCCTCACAATGTGCGGCAATCATCGCTTCAATCTGATTTGCTTTTTGCATCGCTTGATACATCAATGATGCTTTTTGAACACCAACACCATCATTGGTAAAGCCAACAACCGTTTTGTTCAAAGCTTGCATATCAACGAGTTCTTGCGATTCTTTTAAATCTTTTGTGATTGATGCATAAGGGATAACATTGACACACGCATCGGTTTCTACTTTTTTCATAAACGCTTCTATTTTTTCTAGAGAATCCATCACTGGGTTTGTGTTTGGCATGGGGCAAATCGTCGTATAACCCCCTCTTGCGGCAGCTAGTGTTCCCGTTTTAATCGTTTCTTTATGTTCAAAGCCTGGTTCTCTTAGATGCATATGCATATCAACAAAGCCTGGTGCAATATGATAGCCTTCACAATCAATGACTGTGGCACGTTCATCATTTATGTCATTGTCTATTTTAACTATTGTACCTTCTTCAATTAAAATATCTTTCTGTAGAATCGTTTTCCCAACGATTTCTCCACCTTTTAGTAAATATCTCATACTAACCTAAGAGTACTGCTTCCGTATCGTCGTTTTCTAAAAACCGAACAATCACTTTCTCCTTAAGTGCCGTAGGAATATTTTTACCAACATAGTTTGCACTAACTGGAAACTCACGATGCCCACGATCAATAAGCGTTAAAACCTGGATTCTTGCAGGTCTTCCAAGATCGATAACCGCATCCATCGCAGCGCGAATGGTTCTGCCTGTAAATAAAACATCATCGACTAAAATAACTGTTTTTTGACTCACATCAATGTTTGGCAACGTCTTATCTAATGTTCTTTTTTCATCATCGCGGTAGGCACTAACATTTAAAACCCCAAATGCAACAGTCACCCCTTCAATATTTTGAATATTTTCAACAATCCTTTTTCCAAGCGTAAGCCCGCGTGTTGGAATGCCTAATATAACCACATTTGATAAATCTTGATTTTTCTCAACCACTTCATATGCCAATCTTCTAATCGTTCTTTCAATCGTACTTTGATCTAATACTATTTTTGTATTATGCATTTTCAAACGCTCCTTTTAAGACAGCCATTCTAACAAAGACCCCATTTTGCATTTGCTTCATAATACGACTCTTATCACATTCAACTGCATAGTCCGAAAGTTCAACCCCTCGGTTATAAGGTGCTGGATGCATAATGATTGCATGCTTTTGCATCGCTTTAACACGCGCTTC
>SKGE01000075.1 GCA_007117625.1 Candidatus Izemoplasma sp.
AAACGTGTAAAGGGTGTCCTTCGGTTTCGGTAAAATCATTTTGATGGATATCTGAGACACTACCCCCAAAGATCGATGCATGGACATCGCAGAGCCTTTGAACTTCTTCGATTGGAAGTCCTTCTTTAATCAGCGCTTGTTCCATCTCTGAGATTTCTTGGGTTGAAACACTTTCAAAATGTTTTTTAAAAGCTTTCTTAACCAGTTCAGGATCTTTTCCATCATGTAAATCTTTGATTAGACTTTTTAATATTTTCTGTCGCTCTAGTTTTGAATTATTAATGAGTTCACTCATCTTGTACCTCCAAGTGATAATGATATTTTGCAAAAATTGCTTTAACTGATGCGAGATCAAGGTTGTGATTGTTCATACCTTTTTCTAGTGTCACAACCCGTCCTACTGTTTCTAACATGGCTTTTTGTGTGACTTTAGACAGTCCGATTTCAACCATAATGTCTTTAACCTCAGGGTGGTTTCGGATGATATTATATACCGTTTCTTTAGGATTGATTGTTTCCATCGAATATACCTCCTTACCTTCTATAGTTTAGAAGATTTACGATATTCTACAAGCGATATCCCTTATTTTACAATTATCCTTTTAAGCCTATAAAAAGCTATTTTGTAAACAAAAAGACCACCTAAGTGGTCTTGTCGGCATCAGCGTGTTCTTTTAACCAAGCCCGCATCTTTCGCGGGTGATAAAGCTCTGGATTAATACTCGCTTCCAGTGTGAAATGGGTAATCGTTTTTAAAAGCGTAAGATGGTCATCATACGTTTGAGCACCAAATAAAAATGCGTGTTTAATCTTTTTCCTAAAGTACTGAAAAGGTTGTTTAACAGACATGTAGCAAATCACATTTTTCCGAACGTGTTCACTTGGTGTCGCGTGCCAAAGCACTGTGTCATCATTAATCACAAGTTTATCTTCGTACTGATTCACAACATCTACAACATCTTTTAAATAAAGTGCATTGATCACTTTTGAAGCGAATGCATCCTGCCCTGTCTCATAAAGTATCGTTTCCCAAGAATCACCGGAATCAAGTTGGCGATGCGAAAAATGAATATGTTCCATAACAGAACTCCCCCTTATCTCCAAAACTATTGTACCATAAAAGTAAGCATCCTGTAATCTTTTCATGTCTTACTTTCACATATTGTAAAAAGTATTGTATAATAGGCATATAAGCAAACGGAGGGATGAAACATGGTACAAAAAAAACGTATACTAGATAAAGAACTGCGCCACGAGTTATCAAAAACTGACTGCCACGCCATTATGGACTATCTAATGGTTGAGTTTAGTGAAAGAAAGGATTTTCACTATAACTATTATTTTGATACACCAGATGGAAAACTCGTCAAAAAAGATATAACTTTACGATTGAGAACCATCGTTAAAGACCATGATATGACATACCATTTAACACTAAAAATACCAACGATTGAAAAAGATACTTATTTAGAGTACTACGAACCTATCGATGAAAGAGAAATGCGACTACTCGCCTACAACAACAAACTACCAAAAGGTGAAATTGGTGAACTCTCTTCTGTTCATGGCAATGATGTTAAACTGTATAATATGATTAAAGTCAACCGCGTCTACGCGATGTACCTTAACCAAAAAGTGTACTTTGATCGCATTAGCCACCGTGGAAAAACCTACTATGAAATTGGGACTCGCATCGATCAATCACAAAGCGGAGACTCTACACAACTTGCCAACCAGTTTAAAGCCTTACTTCAAAAGTTTGAAATCGAGTTTAAACAAAGCCCGAGACGTTCTAAAAAATACAAATAAGCAAAGCCATCGCTTTGCTTTTTCTTTGCATAAAAAAAGCGGTTACCCGCTTTATTAATGATACCAATGATTCGTGAGTTGAGCATGCATACCTTCACTCAGCAACTCTATTTTTGCCAAACTTTCAAGGTCAATTGAATGGTTTCCTGTCGTATAAACCGTAATCGACCCAAATTTTAACGCTCGACCTATACTTCCTTGTTGAATTTCAAAAATAGAAATATGGCTTAACGGCGTAATAATTTGACGGCGACTCGATCCGAGTCGTCGTTTTACAATGACACGTTGATTGGTCAGCACAACATGTTCTTTTTTCATCCCAAACAAACGTGCTAAAAATAAAATCGCATAGAGTGCTCCAACCACCACAAATACATAAAACAAGATTTCCTCAAAAAACTGTCCAATACCAGATGCTACAATCACAATTAACATACCAATCATAAATTTCGTTCCTAAAAACCCAAATGCCATCCAACGAGACGTCTGTGTAGATAAAACAATTTCTTCCCCTGTATGCATAGAATGCACCTCCATCTTAACTTTATTATATCACTAACCCATAAAACACTAAATAAAAATAAAAAACACCGTTAAAAAAACGGTGTTAAAGGACAATAAAATACACACTCATAACTACTAAAAATACAACAAATAAATAGTTTGCGGTTTCAAACGACATCTTGAAGTTACGAATATACCGAACCGGTTTATAGTCAGGTTCAATGACGAGTTTGTAAAATAATAACCCAATCGATAGCGCCAACGCGTAATCAAAGAATGCTGCCCATTCCGTCACGGTGATTTGTTGAAGCGGCAACCCAAAGAACCCTTCACCAATTTGAATGTAGAAGTTTCCAAGCACAACACACGCAAACGCAAGTGTCATCATGGTAACGCGTTGAGGAACAGCCTTAAGGCGTATTGTCATCGTCTTTTTACCAAAGAAAATCTGACTCAGTTTAATAAACGAGGTGGCGGTTCCAATATTCACCACAAACAAAATCCAATACTTAATCCCTGAATCAATAATCCCGTATTTTATAATCGACTTCGAGATAAAACCGTTAAAAAACGGTGCCCCGGTAATCGATAACATCCCAACAATCATAAACACACTGACAAACGGCATCGTCCGCATCACGCCACGAATTTCACCGACCTTTTTCGACTTGTAGGCTTTGATGATAATCCCTGCCCCTAAGAAGAGCAAACTCTTAAACAAGGCATGGTTGAAAATATGCAAGAGTCCACCATAAAACATCGCCGAATCATGAAGACTTGAAAGTCCCATCATCACGATCCCAATCTGACTGATCGTATGATAGGCCAGCACTTGTTTCATGTCTTTTTGACTGAGCGCAAACATCACCCCGACAACCGCCGTTAATGCCCCAACCCAGTAGAAAAACTCTGTATAGTTAATGTTTGCCCCAGCAAACATTTCATTCATGCGGATAAACAAATATAGACCACCCTTAACCACAAGTCCACTAAGCAGCGCACTAATTGCACTCGCCGATACACCGTGCGCTTTAGGAAGCCACGTAAAAACAGGGAAGAAAGCACTTTTAACCGCTATACCACCCATCATTAAAACATAAGCAAACAGTACCGCGGTCTCTTCACCATAAACATGAATCGCTGTACTAATATATTGGATATTGATGGTTCCAAACGTATTGTAAAGCAAAATAATACCGATCAAAAACATCAATACCCCACTCGTATTAATCAGCAAGTAATAAATACCAGCGCGGAACGAATCGCCAGTTTTCTTATAAGCAATCAAAATCGTCACAATAATCGTCGTTAACTCTAAAAAGACAAATAAGTTAAAGAGATCATTCGACTGTAAAAGACCTAAAAATACTCCTTGTAAAAACATTAAAAAGAATAAAAAGTGATGATCTGTTTTCCCTTTTTCAAAGGTATACAGTAAAACCATCCACCAACTAAAGACACTTAAAAATAAAAATGCCTCACTGATTTCATCGTTCACCAAACTAATACCGGCGGTGTGCCAATCACCAAAGTAAAAAAGCGTATTTTCATAATTACCTGTATACGCGTAGTGATAAAGCACAAGCAAGATTGTGATTGCGGCTTGTGCAATTAACGCCAAATAATTGATATATCGATTTTTAAAAAGGTAAATGACCAGTGCCGTAAAGATGGGTATGAAAATAATATACACTGGTACAAACAACATTACTTCCCACCACCTCTAGCTAAAATCTCACGCCACTCAACCGTTCCATAATGATGGAACACTTTAATACAAAGCATCAGCGCTAGCGCCGTAACCGTCGAACCAATAACAATCGTTGTAATCATCAACGCCTGCGGTAATGGATCCGCAATCACTTCAGATGCGCGAGAAACAATTGGAATACTGCCACCTTCCGTGTTTCCTAAATTTAAGAAGAGTAAGATAACCCCAGATTCCATAATCGTGACACTAAAAACACTCTTAATAATATTCTTGCTCGTCGATAAACCATACATCCCAACTAAAATTACAATAAACGTCAACAATGGATCCATTATCTTCCCTCCTTCAAAAAGGCTGTAAATATCGTCCAAAGCCCTAAAGCAACTTTAAACCCTACTAACACATTTAACACAATTAAATAAATCGATTGCGTCCCCGTATCGAACGTCCCTGGGTCAAAGATGTTCGTAAAGAACGTCCCTCGGGTAAAGAAGCTCAGCGAAGCAATCACCAAAATCGTCAAATACAAATACTTCTCGATCGTTACAATCAACTTAATATTCGTCTCTTTTTCAGCATCAATGTAATAAAGAATCAAAATCGCTGTCGCAACGATCGCACCGCCTTGAAACCCACCACCTGGGGATACATGTCCATTGATAATAATGTAAAACCCAAACGCAAGCATCAGCGGATACACCAAGCGACTAAACGTCACAAACAAATCCGGTGTTTTAAATTTATCAATCATAAATTCAGCATTTTTCTCTTCAATCTCATGCTTACTAATCCAAATAATTCCAGACACCGCAATCAATAAAATCCCAGCCTCAAACAAACTATCAAACAAACGATAATCGAGCAAGATACTCGTTACTAGATTGCTTGAACCTGTCTCATCTAACCCATACTCTAAGAAATAACTCGCACTCGTTTTTTGAAATTCCAAAAGGTCTTGAAGGGAGAAATAAAAGACCGAAAAGAGCACCAGCAAAAGCAACAACAAGAATCCATTTCTAATCACCGAAATCACGATCCTTAAATGTCACAACCTCAATCATCTCATAATCTTTCGCCATCTGCTTGAGTTTGTTCATTAAAATACTTGATTCTTTTCCCTTCAAAATATACTTACCGGTATCTTCATCTTTGGTAATAATCAAATCGACATTCGTCTCTTCACACAAAAGCTGATCGCGTCCAGCACCTAAAGAACATAACCGTACATCATTACTAATATTTAACTCTAAGTGATAAAAATCCGTAAACCGTTTCAAAAATATATACCCAACACCAGTAAACGAATTATCACTAATAATAAAATCATCCATCGCCTTATCAAGCACAATAAACTCACGCTGACGGGAAATACTAATCACATAAATGAGCGGAATAATCGCACTTCCAATCGCCACTTCCGCAATCGCAACATCGGGCGCTTTATTGATGACATAAAGACTTGCCGTGACCAAACTAAACACCGCAATCAAAATAATGATTGTCCCGTTATTTTTATGCGTTACAATCGCAATCGCCATTAAAATAAGCAGTACCTGCAGTGCATATGCAGTAACTTCTAACATATCAGGCATAAAGATCATCCTTTTCTTTCTTCTTACGTTCAAGCGATTTCTTATCCTCAATGCGCCTAATCTCAACACCCGTTAAAAAGGCACTGCGGATATTCACGTGAGAACTGATCGGATTCGTGATCATCAAAAATCCAATCAATAAAATAAAGCGAACGACATAATCAATCTCAGTAATACGGCTCATCATCAGCGCAAGCAAAATTGTCATCGACGCCACCGTATCAATCGTTGCTGCTGATAAGATACGGGTATACAAGTTTTTTAACTTAAAGATTGCGACCATCCCAAAAATAACAAAAACCCAAGAGATCACCAACAAGAAAATAATAAAATAAATCATTTCTCGCGACCTCCTGTCATAATGTATTTGGAAAGCAACGTAATCGTTAAAAATCCAACAATTCCATAAGCAATCGCAATATCCATAATCAACAAACTGTCTTCCCAAATCGCATATACCGCCATAAACATCACGACTTTAGCACTAATCAAGTTTACCATCAACAAGCGGTCCCAAATCGTTGGACCAAGCACAAGACGGATAAAGCTCACAAGAATCGCTAAAATAAGCATAAACAACGTTGTTACAATAAACAATT
This sequence comes from Candidatus Izemoplasma sp., assembly GCA_007117625.1. GTDB lineage: Bacteria > Bacillota_I > Bacilli_A > Izemoplasmatales > Izemoplasmataceae > SLQR01. The sequence goes on from SKGE01000075.1 coordinate 6,216, forward strand.
CAAACAGACTCATGCTTTATCCCCCTTCTGCTTGAGCAAACGCTCAAACTTTTCTCGTATCGGTTTTTCTAACTCCTCAACTGTCGCACCAGGTTTTGCGAGTGTCATCACAGTAATGACATGTTTTTCACTGTCGGTATCAATCGTAATCGTCCCCGGGGTTAACGTAATTGAATTCGAAATAATCCCAATCAAAACGGCATCTTCGACATCGAGCGTAATATCAAAAACAACCGGCTCATAATGATGTGCCAGTAAGTTATAAACATACGCAAAACTTGCCTTATAAATCTCAATAAACAAAAACACCACATAGACAAGAATCGTTCGGATCTTAATCGCATGGTAGACATACCCTGCATCATCATAGAGTACGTTGTGCGTCATCTCAGTGACCACCGCACATATAAACAGCCCGGCAATAACACTTTGAAGACTCACATCCCACATCAGTAAAAACCAAAACACAAGTAAAACCAAAAACAATTTATAGCGGAGTAAAATAAATCGCTTCATGTCACTCACTCCCAACTTTAAACGTCGTTATTATATCATGAAAACGCTTATAAGCAAATCATAAATATCTTTGATAAGCAAGCAG